>NZ_WANV01000036.1 GCF_015521605.1 Thermococcus sp. | reverse complement strand
GCCCGAAGACGAAGTGAACCCTGTCTGAGTTAAGCCCCTCTATGAACTCCATCGTGCGGAGGGCCTCCTTTATTTCCTTCTCGGTCTTCTCTGGATCGCCGAGGTCTATCATGCCATAGGAGAGGTAACCGCGAAGGCCAGACTCAAGAACAACCTCAGCAACGGTGTCCATGAAGAAGTACATGTCCAGAAATGCCGTCGTTCCTGTCTTTATCATCTCCAGCGCTCCGAGATATGCCCCGACCTTGGTGTATTCGCGGGTTAGCTTCGCCTCCCTCGGCCATATGTGGTTCTGGAGCCAGTCCATGAGGGGAAGGTCGTCGGCGAGACCGCGGAAGAGGCCCATGGGCGAGTGGGTGTGGAGGTTGATGAATGCCGGAGAAACCACCTTTCCCTTTGCGTCTATGACCGTGTCTGCAGGCTCTGTGATGTTTTTGCCCACCCTGACGATTCGGTTCCCGTCGATGAGGACATCTGCCTCGACCACCTCAAAGCTCTCCCCGTAGAGGACGCGACCGTTTTTGATGAGAATGTTCATGACCACCACCCCTGTTTTAAAGGGGTGTGTTTCCGGTGGAAGTTAAAAAGGTGACGGAGAAAAGAAATCAGACGAACATGCTCTTCAGCACGTCGGCACAGCCGCACTTTCTCTCCTCGGGGATCCGCGGGATGGCCCTCTTGAGCAGCTCCTGAACCTTGTAGTTGTTCTCGGCCATGACCCTGAGAACTTCCTGGGCGTCAACCGGCTTGTCAGCCCAGACGTCGTAGTCCGTTACCGTCGCTATGTTGGCGTAGCACATACCCAGCTCCCTGGCGAGGTTTATCTCCGGGACGAGGGTCATTCCGATGATGTGGGCGTACTGCCTGAACATCATCGACTCGGCACGGGTTGAGAACCTCGGGCCTTCAATGCAGACGTAGGTGCCCTTCTCATGGACGGTAAAGCCAAGCTCCTTTGCCGTCTCATAGAAAATCTTCCTCATCTCCGGGCAGAAGGGGTCGGCCATCGAGACGTGGGCAACCCTCGGCCCGTTGTAGAATGTGTAGTCCCTCTTCTTCGTGAAGTCGATGAACTGGTCGGTTATGACTATGTCGCCGGGCTTGTACTCCTCGCGGAGTGAGCCCACTGCCGTGATCCCGATAACCCTCTCGACGCCGAGCTCCTTGAGGGCCCAGATGTTCGCCCTGTAGGGCACTTCGTGCGGCGGGAACTCGTGGTTCTTCCCGTGCCTCGGTATGAATGCGACCTCAACGCCCTCTATCTCCCCGATTTCCACTGGAGCCGAAGGCCTGCCGTAGGGAGTGTGCACCTTGACGCTTTCTTTAGGCTCGAAAACGCCGTAAACGCCCGAACCACCTATGATACCTATCCTCACCATAGACATCACCCTGTAAAAATAAAGCCCCAGTTATTTAAGGGTTGCTTTTCCAGTGGAAACACAACTCGGAATAAAGCTTAAGGGTATGATGCCCAACTGAGAGTGGGGAGACCATGCTGCAGGATCCGGGAACCAGGTGGCTCGTATCCTGGACCCTCGCGGGAGTCCTTGGCTGGTTCGTAGGGACACTACTCGCATTCCATCTTCTGGGTTCGGGGGTTAAACTATCTGTCGGCTGGCTTGTGGTCTTTATGGTGGGCTGGGTGCTCGGAGGGTTCATCTGGTACGAGTTGAGAATAAAGGAGGAAATGAAGGGGGGCACGTAGGCGGGAACGAAAATTTAATAACCTTTGGAAACTAAATTCTTGCGGGGGTGGTACCGTGGAAAACGGAAGTCCAGTCAGGATAGTGCTCCCCGAGATAAGGAACCCCATACTGATAGAGGGCTATCCCGGGATAGGCCTCGTGGGGCACATAGCAGCCAACTTTCTTGCCAAGGAGCTGGAGATGGAGATGATAGGCTACGTGGAGAGCCCGTTCATCCCGCCCATGGCGCTGATCCTTAACGGAAAGCCCAATCCTCCGCTCAGGTTCTATGGAAAGGACAACATAATACTCGCCGTGGCGGACATCTACGTCCCGCCCACCTTAGTGAGCGAGATAGCCCGGGAGCTCGTGAGGTACCTCAAGGACATGGGCGCGGACAAGATTGTATCCCTGGGGGGCATAGGCATAGGTCTCTTCAAGGAGAAGATGGACGTCTGGGGAGTTGGGGCTAAGGAAGAGCTGAACAGGGAGCTTGAGAACCTGGGAGTGAAAATCCTCCAGTACGGCTCGATAATGGGGATGAGCGGAAAGCTCCTCTGGGAAGCAAGCAAGGAAAAACTCGACGCCTACGTCCTCTTAGGGGAGACCTTTGGGGACAGACCCGACCCGAGGGCCGCCGCAAACGTCATAGAGGTCCTGAAGAAGCTGACGCCCATAGAGGTCTCAACAGAGCCCCTGCTCAAGGAAGCAGAGATGATAGAGGCCCAGCTGAGGAAGATGCACGAGCAGATGGAGCAGGCCAGGAGGAAAACTGAGAAGCAGTACGAGAGCATCTACCTGTGAGGTGAGAGCATGGAGGCGATAACCCTCGCCGGAATCGCGAGACGGGTTCTCGACGAGCTTTTGAGGAGCCCATACAAAACCCTGGAGATAAGGAGCGCGAGGAACGTCATTGCGCTCGAAAGGGCCCGCGAGCTCGGGAGGGTTTTCCTGACCTACGAGACTTTCCAGGACGTCACGGTGGGCACCGAGGGACTCCTGGCGGAGATACTCCGCCTGGAGAGCATGGAACAGAGGATTCCCTGGGAAGAGAGCGACGAGAGGGAAGTGACAGTGTGCCGGGCCCAGGTGAGGCTCATCGGCCTCGGAAGAATAGTTGAGGTGAGGAAGAGAAACACGGTGCTGGTAGTCAGGGTTCGCGAGATGCTGCCACAGGAGATGGACATAGGCTAAAACAGGGTCTTTTGCCTGCCTTTTCCGAGCTTTTCCCTCTTTGGCGGCTGAACCTTTCTGAACTCAAGGCCCTCCTTTTCGAGGAGCCTCTTGGCACCGGATGTCAGGGACGGTGCAACGAGTATCCCCCTAACATTGTCGTGCTCCTTTCTCAGGGCCTCAACGTAGCGCTTTAGCTGGCTGACGGCATGAAGGTCAGCCTTCCTGCGCTTCAGCTCAAGGACGACGAGGTTGCCGTCCCTATCGCGTCCGAGGATGTCAACTATGCCGTGGCCGATCTGCTTTTCCCTGAAGAGGGGCTTGAAGCCCGGCTCGATGAGTTTGGGATTTTTAAAGATGAACTCCGCCATCTCGGCCTCGCTGCCTGTCAAAGCAAGTTCCTCGTAGTCCTCGGCCTTGAACAGAGAAACAAGGTAAACCCCCTCCAGCTCGACCTCAAGTATCTCCCTCGGCTTTCTCCTCACGGAGCGAAGGATAACTACACCATCGCGCTTCTCGACGGTTACGAAGCTCCCCGGCGGTTGCCAGTTGACAGGCTCACGCTTCTTGCTCTGATGGATAAGAAAAGCGCCGTCCGGTTTGATTATTATCACCCTGTCGCCGGAGCCGAGTTCACTCTTGGCCCTGCCGTCGTAATGAACCTTACAACGGGCAAAAATCGTCAGCATTACCTCTGTTGATAGCGCGGAATCGATTATCCTGAGGAGTTCCTCGCGGGAGGGGTTCGTCACTGCCTCAACCTTTGACATGGGAATGGGTAAAGAAGAGGGGTTAAAAAGCTAACTCAGTCCTCGACGCCCTTGTCGGTTATCCTGAAGATCGCCTCTCCCTCGGGAAGGTGCGGGCTGTCTATGAGCCTGGCGACGCGCTTTCCAGCCTTGCCCTTCCTGAGGTATATCCTGAGCGTGGCGCTGTGGGCGAGGATGTGTCCACCGACGGGCCTCGTCGGGTCGCCGAAGAAGGCGTCTGGCTTCGCCTGAACCTGGTTGGTAACGAAGACGGCTATGTCGTAGAGGTCCGCTATCCTGTGCAGGTCCGAGAGGTGCTTCGCCAGCTTCTGCTGCCTCTCCGCGAGCGTCCCCCTGCCGACGTACTCGCTCCTGAAGTGGGCCATGAGTGAGTCGACGACGAGCAACTTTACCGGCCTGTCGGTTTCAGCCTTCTCTTTGATTATCTCCTCCGCCTTTTCAATGAGGAGCATCTGGTGGTTGCTGTTGAAAGCGCGGGCGACATAGATGTTCTTAAGGGTCTCGTCGGGGTCAAGGCCGCGGTTCTCGGCGATCTGCCTTATCCTCTCCGGTCTGAAGGTGTTCTCGGTGTCTATCCATATGACCGAACCGTGAAGGCCGCCCTCCTCCTCGGGGAGCTGAACCATCACCGCGAGGGTGTGCGCCAGCTGGGTCTTTCCGGAACCGAACTCACCGAACACTTCAGTTATCGCCTGGGTCTCAACTCCGCCGCCGACGAGTTTGTCGAGGCTCTTGCTTCCAGTGGAAATCCTGCCTATGGTTCTGCGCTTCTCCATGTACTCGTCCGCCCGCATGAAGGTTCCGATGTTGGCGGCCTCTCTGGCGGCCTGGATTATCTTGAGCGCCGCACCCTCGCTTATTCCCGCTATCTCCTTGAGCTCCATCGGAGAGGCAACTGCTATGGCCTCGATGCTGTCGTAGCCGGCCTCACGAAGCTTCTCGGCGGTTGCCGGCCCGACACCGGGGAGGTCTTCAAGGGTCTTTATCTCCTTCTCTTTCTTTTTCTTGGTTGAGCTTGACGGGGACTCAGCAACGACATCGAGCTCCTCAAACTCTTCGAGCTCTTTTATTTCATCGTCAGCCTTCTTCTTCCGTGGCATCTCACTCACCCGCTACAACTACCTTTCATAGGGGTAAAAAGCCGAAGGGTTATATACTTTTCTTTCCGATGGAGCGAAGGATAAGAATGGTGAGTACCGGGCCATGCTGCAAATTCACACCATTGCAGAGCTACTTTAGTGAAAATCGGATGTATCCCCAATGACAGAGCTTGGGGGGCAACGCCATCATCCCCTTCCACTGGAAGAGCCAGGTTTTATGACGATCAGTTTTGACCCCCTAGGAATCTCCTCTTCAAGTGCCGGGTTGAGAACGGGTTCCTCCTTGTAATAACCGAGGAGGAAGTAGCCCTCATTGCGGAGGCGCTTCATTGCCTCGATGTATGGAATGCCCCACAGCTCCCTCCGCTCCAGGACGGAGATGTCGTAGCCACCGGTGGCCGTTGTAAGGTCGTCTATGACGTCCACAACCTCTGGTTCGAAAACGGAGCTTGCGAGGAGCCTTCCAGCGAGACTTCTGCTGAGTATTACCCTGTCGGCCCCAGCACCTTTGAGCAGCTCCATGCTCTCGCCGCGGAGGGCCTCGACGAAGACCTTCGCGTTAGACATGCGCTTCACCATGAGAGTCGTGAATACTGACTTCGAGTCGTCTTCCAGGGCAAGGATGACGTAGGATGCCCCCCTCACGTGGGCGCGTTCCAGCGTTTCTGGGTTCGTGGGATCGCCTATGAGAACCTCCACTTCCTCTGGAAGCTCAACCTTCTTCCTCTCGCTCTCGTCGGGGAAGACCACTACAATCGGCCGCATCTCTATCTCTCCACTGGAAATCGCGGACATGAGTTCATCCACACAGCTGGGGATGCTGCTCCCGCGGCCGATTATCACGTAGTGTCCGGAATACCTAACGCTGTGCATGCCCATCATCCTCCTCAGAGACGATGAAATGAAGTATTCAGCCAGAATTGAAACGAGAGCCGTGAACGTTGATATTCCGGCAACGGCAGCGACCATAGCCACGGCACGGCCGGCTTCTGTCTGGGGCGTTATATCCCCGTACCCTATCGTGGCCATCGTTATGACTGCCCAGTAAAAAGCCGTGTAAAAGCCCACATTCTCAAAGTACATAAACAGGAACGCGAAAACAACCGCCAGCAGGAGCACAAGCGCCGCTATTTGGAGGAGGCGATTCCTGCTGACCTTGACCTTCATTCTGAGAAGTTTTCTGACCACCGGTACCGGAATCATGGTGTACACTACGATGCCTGCTTTAAAAAATTATCACTCATGCCCCTACACATCCACGGATGGACTCATTTTTCCAGTGGAAACAGAGGTCTTTTTCGATGCCCATCTGAAAGACCCCCCAGAGTTTCATTTCCACTGGAACCCAGTTTTGGAGATGGAAGGATTTAGTCAGAGGATTTATGGAAAGGGGAATTTATAAAGCATCTTACAAACGCCAAATCCATGGCTTTTAAATAGTGGCGGATTCCTATTGGACTAATTTTCATCATTTTCTATGATTGCATTATTTTTATGAACATTGTTCATGAAAATCTATAAATATCAGAAGTTGTAGAAAAGACGGGAGAGTTTCACCAAGAACACAAAACAGTTATGGGAGTAGCCAAAGCCGTGCTCCACAGGAAATGAAACTCCCTGGGGGTATTGTTTGTTAACCTACCTGCCGTGATGTTAACACATCTATTTTCCTAAAATGTCCAGAAGATTACTCTAACGTACTTGTGTGGATATCCATAAACGTGCATTCCTCCTTCAGTTGAAATGACCGAATGTATTCATAGATTCCTTTACGAATTGAAACTTCCAATGTATATTGCTGTACTTAGAACCCCTCTGCTTCCTGTGGAAACCTCCGCTTCGGGTGCAACGTTATTAACCCCTTTGACCAATTTGTGTTGGTGGTTCGCATGGAGGACATTGAGAATATGGTTCTGGAGTGGTTGCGGGCCGGCAACGATAAGGCCGAAGACATCGTTGACCTCCCCTGGTCAGTTAAGGAGATGAGGCCTGGTATGTACGTGGCGGAGCATCCAAGGATGCCTTTCTCCCTGCTGGTGGTCTTCTCGGAGGACTTTATCCACCTGCTGGTGCCGCTGGGTTTGGAGACGTTCTCCATGACAAAGGACGAGAAGCTCAAGGTGTATCACACTCTCCTGCGCCTCAACGACCAGGTGAACCTGATGAAGTTCACACTCTCGGGCATGGACGATGACGTTTACCTTCGCGTTGATCTGGACAAGAAGACCCTTGGCAAGGAGGAGTTCAACGACGCCCTAACATCTCTCCTCATAGGGCTGATGTCTGCCGTTTCAGAGCTCGGTCTTGAGGAGGCATTTGCAAGGGAGATTTTTGATCGCATCGTTGGGATGGTTCTGGAGAGGGTTGATCACGGTGCCAGCCGGGAGGAGCTGATGAGGTTCCTCACTGTCAAAGTTGGAATGAGCGTTGAGGACGCCAAGAACCTGCTCGACGAGGTATTCTCGGCCAAGAAAGAAATGGAGGAGCGGGGAAAGGACGTTGGCTACTTCTGATTTTTATCTTTCTGCTGGTTCTTCGGGTCCTGTTCATGGGTAGTTTGTGTACCCTGGTTGGGCTCTGTGGCTGCACAACTGTCATGCTCCCTAAGATGGTTCTGGTGGGTATCCTTGGAGTAGCCTGTGGGTGCAGAGAAAGGCGCCAGAGAGCTTCTCGGCGCCGCCCTTGGTGCTGTGATAGGGCAACTACGCGACAAAGAAGGATGATTTTGCCTTCTTTTTCCTGGTTATCTCCCCTATTTTCCGCTTGCCTTTTTACATCCACCTGTTCAACAAGGCATATAAACCCCTCGGCTCGATTATCTATGCTTTCCTCTGCATCCGGTGCTTCCTCTGGAGCACATGTTTGATGTTCAGGATCTCTTCGATAAAATTGGCTAATTGACAACTATGGGATATAGAATTATCACGTGTTCAACAAATAAGGGATTTCATGAATAAAAATCAACGATGGGGCTGGATTTCCAGTGGAGTGGGTGGTGCCCATGGACGACAGTTATCTTGATTCAATCTTTGAGAAGTACCTTCACGCCAAGAAGATCTTTAAGAATAAGGAGGTCCTCAGGCACAGCTACACGCCCAAGGAGCTTCCCCACAGGCGTGAGCAGATTGAGAACCTCGCTCATATTCTGGTTCCCGTTCTACGCGGTGAGACTCCCTCCAACGTTTTCGTTTATGGAAAAACCGGAACTGGTAAGACTGTAACGATCAAGTTCGTGACAGAGGAGCTCAAGAAAATATCCCTGAAGTACAATGTTCCAGTGGATGTTATCTACGTCAACTGCGAGATAGTCGATACTCAGTACCGTGTCCTGGCGAACATCGTGAACTATTTTAAGCTGGAGAGCGGTGTCGAGGTTCCCCTCGTCGGCTGGCCGACCGATGAGGTCTACGCCAAGCTCAAGGAGGTTATAGACGCCAAGGAGCGCTTCGTTATAATCGTCCTGGACGAGATAGACAAGCTCATCAAGAAGAGCGGCGACGATATACTGTATTCCCTCACAAGAATAAACACGGAGCTTTCCAGGGCAAAGGTCAGCATAATCGGCATATCCAACGACCTCAAGTTCAAGGAGTACCTCGATGCCCGCGTCCTCTCAAGCCTGAGCGAGGAAGAGGTTGTCTTTCCTCCATATGACGCCAACCAGCTCAGGGACATACTCATGCAGCGTGCCGAGAGCGCGTTTAACGAGGGCGTTCTGGATGATGGGGTCGTGCCCCTCTGTGCAGCTCTGGCTGCAAGGGAACACGGCGACGCGAGGAGAGCCCTTGATCTGCTCCGCGTCGCCGGCGAGATAGCCGAGCGCGAGGGGGCCAGCAAGGTAACTGAGAGGCACGTCTGGAAGGCCCAGGAGAAGATAGAGCAGGACACCATGGAGGAGGTCATAAAGACGCTCCCCCTGCACTCGAAGGTTCTCCTCTACGCGATAGTCCTGCTCGATGAGAACGGCGAGCTTCCGGCCAACACCGGTGACGTTTACTCGGTTTACAAGTCCCTCTGCGACCACATTGACCTCGAACCCCTCACCCAGAGGCGCGTCAGCGACCTCATCAATGAGCTCGATATGCTGGGCATCATCAACGCGAAGGTCGTCAGCAAGGGGCGCTATGGGAGGACCAAGGAAATCCGCCTGAACGTAACTCCTTATAAGGTGAAAAACATATATCGCCATGACCACCAGCTCCAGACCGTGCTCACCGTGAGCATGTCCCGCCAGAGGAGGCTGCTCTGATGGGTCTGATCGAGGATTTGATGTCCAACAACTATCTAATCACTCCATTGGCTTACTACCTTCTCGTTGACGCCTATAAGAGAGACTTCACGCTCGCGGAGCTCATAAAGTTTGCAAAGTCAAAGGGAACCTTTGTGGTAGACTCAGCACTGGCAAAGGAGTTCCTGTCATGGAAGGGTGTCTCTCCAATGGAAAGTTCCACAGAGTCTTCCCCCCAAGAAGCGCCTTCTATTGAAGGATACCTCTCGCCGGAGTCAACCCCCGCTGTGGAAATCTCTGAGGAATCATCTGATTTCGGCGAATCTGGTGTGTTGACTGGTTCTTCAACGGAAATGGGCAAATCAACGCCTTCTTTAGTTAGTGCTTCTCAAACGTCCATTTCCACTGGAACTGTCCTTGAAAGCAGTGAGGAAACCCATGAAATTTTGCAATCTGGAGGAGAAGAAGGCAGTTTTTCCGGGGGGGAGAGTTTCATTTCCACTGGAGATGTCGAGACCTCAGAGGTCGGGGGGGACTTCGAATCCGAAACCAAAGTTGAAGAGCCCATATTATCGGAGGCCTCAGATGAAAGCCTTCCCGTGGAAAGTGAAGCCGTCGTTGAGGAAGCTCCCCCCGAAAATGGCAACGGATACAATAACGGCTACGTTAACGGGGAGGAGAACGGAAACGGGATTAAACCCAAGGTGGTCTACGGTGACTATGGGGTGCCCATCGCATACGTGGGTGAGGAGGTTCCCGAGGAGGAGAAGAGCTACTCGGTCTACTCCGATTTCAAAATCTCGCCCAAGGCGGGCTTCCACTACCTGGCAAAGGAAATACCCAATGATTATGAGATAACTTTTGATGTGAAGAACGTTAAATTTGCCCTCCCCAAGGCCAAAAACGCCGCCGGCAAGGAGGGTGACCTCATAGTCAAGGTCTACTCCGACTACTTCAGGAGCAGGCTCAAGAAGATGCGCAGAATCCTCCGCGAGAACCCTGAGATTGGTGGGGTGATAGACATAGCCAAGCTGGGCTATGTGAAGAGCGACGATGAGGTGACGATAATCGGCCTTGTGAACAGCAAGCGCGAAACCGCAAAGGGCTTCATGTTCGAGGTGGAGGACAATACCGGTGTCATCAAGGTCTTCATAAACCGCAACAACGAGGAGAGCAAGAAGTTCTTTGAGATAATGCCCGATGCAGTGGTGGCCTTCAGGGGCCGCTACTCTGGACGGGGAATATTCTTTGCGAACAGGATTTACCTCCCGGACGTCCCCAAGTTCAAACGCGAGAAGCCGCCCCTTGAAGAGAAGGTGTACGCCGTTCTTCTCAGCGACGTTCACGTCGGTTCAAACAAGTTCTGCGAAAAGGCATTCATGCGCTTCCTGGAGTGGCTCAACGGCGACGTTAACAACAAGGCTGAGGAGGAGTTCGTCAGCAGGATTAAGTACATGATAATCGCCGGTGATGTTGTCGACGGCATCGGTATCTATCCCGGCCAGTACAACGAGCTCGCCATTCCTGACATCTTCGACCAGTACGAGGCACTCGCGAATCTGCTGAGCAACGTGCCGGATCACATAACCATGTTCATCGGCCCGGGCAACCACGATGCGGCCAGAACTGCCCTACCGCAGCCGGGCTTCTATGAAGAGTATGCCAGGCCCCTTCTAAAGCTAAAAAACGCGATCATCATAAGCAATCCGGCCGTGATACGGCTCCACGGCAGGGATTTTCTCATAGCTCACGGTAGGGGGATAGAGGACGTCGTCACGGCCCTTCCCAACAGAAGCCACCACCGGCCGGCGGAGGCGATGCTGGACCTGCTCAAGCTCCGCCACTTAGCCCCGACCTTTGGGGAGAAGGTTCCCATCGCACCTGACTCGGAGGATACGCTCGTCATAGAGTCCGTTCCGGATCTGTTCCAAGCCGGCCACGTCCACGTCATGCAGTACAAGATGTACAACGGTGTTTTCCTGATAAACACTGGAACATGGCAGGCACAGACCGAATTCCAGAAGATGGTGAACATCGTTCCGACCCCGGCGAGGGTTCCGATAATAGACATCGAGACGGCCCGGCTGAGGGCCGTTATCAGATTCGATGAGTACTGCGAGGGTGTCTGAAATGACCGAGATTTATTCTCCCGAGATGAAGGCTTACTTTGAATCTCTCCAGCGCGAGATAGACAGGGCCTACGAGATAGCGAGAAAGGCCCGCGAACAGGGTAAGGATCCCAGCCTGGAGGTTGAGGTTCCCCAGGCCACGGACATGGCCGGCCGTGTTGAGAGCCTCGTCGGACCCAAGGGTGTCGCCGAGAGAATCCGGGAGCTCGTCAAGGAGTACGGTAAAGAACTGGCCGCTCTGAAGGTGGTCGATGAGATTATAGACGGTAAGTTCGGCGACCTCGGAAGCAAGGAGCGCTACGCCGAGCAGGCCGTCAGGACAGCACTGGCCATTCTCACGGAGGGTATAGTCTCCGCTCCCCTGGAGGGAATAGCGGACGTTAAAATCAAACGCAACATCTGGGAAGATAACTCCGAATATCTCGCCCTCTACTACGCGGGGCCGATAAGGAGCTCCGGCGGAACGGCGCAGGCTTTGAGCGTCCTCGTGGGGGACTACGTCAGGAAGAAGCTCGGCCTCGACCGTTTCAAGCCCAGCGAGAAGCACATAGAGAGAATGGTCGAGGAGATAGACCTCTACCACCGCGCTGTTACACGCCTCCAGTACCACCCGGAGGCCGACGAGGTAAGGCTCGCCATGAAGAACATCCCCATCGAGATAACCGGTGAGGAGACGGATAAGGTAGAGGTTTCCCACAGGGACGTTCCCGGCATTGAGACCAATCACCTTCGCGGTGGTGCGATTCTCGTTCTCGCCGAGGGTGTCCTTCAGAAGGCCAAGAAGCTCGTCAAGTACATAGACAAGATGGGTGTTGACGGCTGGGACTGGATAAAGGAGTTCGTCGAGGCCAAGGAAAAGGGCAAGTCTGCCGAGGAAAAGCCTTCCGAGGATTCCAAGGCCGAGGAAGCGGGCAAAGCGGAAGTAGGGGAGAAGGTTGAGAAAGGCTTCTACTACGAGCTCTACGAGCGCTTTCGGGCAAACATAGCCCCAAACAAGAAGTATACAAAGGAGATAATCGGTGGTAGGCCCCTCTTCGCCGAGCCCTCAAAGAACGGTGGCTTCCGGCTCAGATATGGCCGCTCCCGCGTCAGCGGATTCGCAACATGGAGCGTCAACCCCGCGACCATGCTGGTCTTGGACGAGTTCATAGCCATTGGGACCCAGATGAAGACGGAGAGGCCCGGCAAGGGCTGCATAGTGACACCGGCAACCACCGTCGAGGGACCGATAGTCAAGCTCAAGGACGGAAGCGTCATACGCGTGGATGACTACAAGACCGCCCTCAGAATCAGGGACAAAATCGAGGAGATACTCTATGTCGGCGATGCTTTGGTGAACTTCGGCGATTTCGTCGAGAACAACCAGACCCTCCTCCCGGCCAACTACGTCGAGGAATGGTGGATTCAGGAGTTCGTCAGAGCTGTAGCCGAAACCTACGAGGTCGAGCTCAGGCCCTTCTCCGACAACCCGCGCGAGGCCGTTGAGGAGGCCGCTGAATACATAGAACTCGACCCGGACTTTCTCGAAAGTCTGCTGAAAGACCCACTCCGCGTGAGACCTGACGTTGAGGTTGCCATACACCTTTCAAAGGTTCTGGAGATCCCGTTTCACCCCTACTACACCCTCTACTGGAACACGCTCAAACCGGAGGAAGTGGAAGGGCTCCAGATGGCTTTGCTGGGAGCCCAAATCGAGTGGGACGAACACATGAAGAACAAGTTCGCGAGGAAAGTGGTCCTGGAGAACGACCCCCGGATCAAGCGCTACCTTGAGCTCCTCGGCCTCCCCCACAGGCTTGAGAAGACTGAGGATCGGAAGAAGGTCATAGTAATCGATTACCCGTGGAGCGCCGCCCTGTTAACACCCCTCGGCAACCTTGAATGGGAGTTCAAGGCCAGGCCGTTCTTCACCGTCATAGACATTATCAATGAGAACAACCGGATAAAGCTCCGTGACAGGGGAATAAGCTGGATCGGCGCGCGCATGGGCAGACCTGAGAAGGCCAAGGAGAGGAAGATGAAGCCGCCGGTTCAGGTTCTCTTCCCGATCGGCCTCGCTGGTGGCTCCAGCAGGGACATCAAAAAGGCCGCCGAGGAAGGAAAGGTAACGAGTGTTGAGATAGCCTTCTTCCGCTGTCAGGAATGCGGTCACACCGGGCCGGAGCACATCTGCCCGCGCTGCGGCACCAGAAAGGAACTCCTCTGGCACTGCGCCAAGTGCAACGTTGACTATTCCAAGAACGAGGCCGAGGGCTTTGACTTCCACTGCCCCAAGTGCGGAATGGAGCTGAAGCCCTACGCGAGGAGAACCATAAAGCCCTCGGAACTTCTCCGCGCCGCCATGGAGAACGTGAAGGTCTATGGTATCGACAAGCTCAAGGGCGTCCAGGGCATGACCTCCGGCTACAAGATGGCCGAGCCGCTGGAGAAGGGCATTCTCCGTGCCAAAAACGACGTCTACGTCTTTAAGGACGGCACCATTCGCTTCGACGCCACCGATGCCCCGATAACCCATTTCAAGCCGAGGGAGATCGGCACGAGCGTTGAGAAGCTCCGCGAGCTCGGCTACACCCGCGACTTCGAGGGCAGACCGCTTGAGAGGGACGACCAGATACTGGAACTCAAAGTCCAGGACGTCATACTGCCCTACGAGGCCGGTCGCTACCTCCTCAAGGTGACCCGCTTCATAGACGACCTCCTGGAAAAGTTCTACGGCCTACCGAGGTTCTACAACGCCGAGAAGATGGAGGACTTGGTCGGCCACCTTGTCATCGGCCTCGCCCCGCACACCTCGGCCGGAATCATTGGCAGGATAATCGGGTTCTCAGATGTGCTTGTGGGTTATGCACACCCGTATTATCATGCGGCAAAAAGACGCAACTGTGACGGAGATGAGGATAGTGTAATGTTACTTATGGATGCACTTTTGAACTTTTCACGTTACTATCTGCCAGAAAAGCGCGGCGGCAAGATGGACGCACCTCTGGTCGTTACCACGCGCCTCGATCCAAGGGAGGTTGACAGCGAGGTCCACAACATGGACGTCGTCCGCTACTATCCGCTGGAATTCTACAGCGCCACCTACGAGATGAAGTCGCCTAAGGAGATTAAGTTCATCGAGCGCGTTGAGGACAGGCTCGGTAAACCTGAGATGTACGAGGGGCTTAAGTTCACCCACGATACCGATGACATCGGCCTCGGCCCGAAGATGAGCCTGTACAAACAGCTCGGCGACATGGTCGAGAAGGTCGAGAGACAGCTCGCCCTGGCGGAGCGCATAAGGGCGGTCGATGAGCACCACGTGGCCGAGACGATAATCAACTCTCACCTCGTCCCCGACCTGAGGGGCAACCTCAGGAGCTTCACCCGCCAGGAGTTCCGCTGTGTGAAGTGCAACACCAAGTACAGGAGGCCTCCGCTGACCGGCAAGTGCCCCAAGTGCGGCGGAAAGATCGTTTTGACCGTCAGCAAGGGTGCCATAGAAAAGTACCTCCCCACTGCAAAGATGCTCGTTACGAAGTACAACGTGCTCGACTACACGAGGCAGAGGATATGCCTGACAGAGAAGGACATAAAGTCCCTCTTTGAAAACGTCTTCCCTGAAAGGCAGAGGACGCTGATGGGCTTCTCCGCCGATGTCTGCGAGAAGATGATAAAGGCCCGCACCGGCAAGTCCAACGGCAAAAACGGTTACCTCGACGAGCTCAAGGCGAACGGAAAGCTCAAGCAGAAGTCCAGGACGGAGAAAAAGAAGGAATCCAAGGCTTCCAAGCGCTCGGAGAAAAAGATAAAGCCATCACAGGGACTGGAGAAGGCGGTCAAGAAGGAAAAGTCTTCCATGAAGAAGAAAAAGAAGGGCATAAGCCTCGACGAGTTCTTCGGCTCTTAGCTTTTCCGTTAATCATATATACCATTATGCCGCTCTCTCTTTGATGGGAATGAATCCCGGGTTCAAATTGCTCCCCAGCGTGGCCTACCTGCGGGTTCAGAGGCAGGCGTTCATAGGCTATTCTATGCCCCTAGCCGGGTGGATAGGTGAGTATCTGGTGAACTACCAGCGGCTCCCGAGGCCGAACTTCCTTGGGAGGGCGATGAGCAAGATTGGTTTTCGTCTCGCCGGTGAGGAGAGGGATGAAAGATACATAACCCAGTTCTTTACCCGGGGGAGCGTTTCAATAAGCGCCAGCTGGGACGTTGAGAGGGAGAACCTTTTCCTCCAGCTCATACCGCTCCGCTCCAAGCTATCCCGCGGTCTGACAGTCAGGGCTGAGCACATAGAGTTCTACGACCAGTATGTGGTGAGCATAGAGCCCGCCGGCAAGCTACCGCCAGGAATTCGGGGGATTGGGATAAACGCCCTCATCCTCGATGATTTCTATCCGGTTGAGACCCCCTACTGGGGAATGCTCCACGAGGACTGGGAGGTCGAGCTCAACCTAATCGTCATGAAGGACGAGGTTTACGAGGGGCTGAGCCGCGATGAGTACCGCTGTCCGGTCTGCTTTTCCCCGCTCCATGAAGAGAACGGTGTCTTAAAGTGCTCTTCCTGTGGCTTCACCTACGCACCTGAGCACGACTTCGAGAGGGTTATTGAGGAGTTCAGCGTGGAGGAGTTTGTGTTCTGAATCTTTTGGAAAAAGCTTCACCAAAAGTCAGTAGCTTTCCTAAATTGACCACTTGGAGCTTGATTTCTCTAAATATTCTTGTGCTCCACACCGGGAGAACAAAGCTTGATTGCAAGCTCTCTTGTGGGTTTGCACTCTTCTGACGCCCTTCGGGCGTTTTGCAAGGCAAACCTACAAAAAGAACTCCTAGCAAGAGATTCTCCATGATCAAGGCCTGAATTAAGAGAAATCCCTTCCAAGGGGCATTTGGGAAAGAGCTACGAACTCTGATAAACCTCTATCGAGGAACTTTGAGTAGGCAAATTTCACTAAACTTTATAAGTCCCCTCTCGGCTTTTTCTATCGGGCAGCCCCGTGGTGTAGCGGCCAAGCATGCGGGACTTTGGATCCCGCGACCCGGGTTCGAATCCCGGCGGGGCTACCAATACAAACTTCGCCTTCGCGAAGTTTGATCAAGGTTCATAGCTCCTTCTCAAAATCCTATTCCAGAGCGTGATTGCTGTTAGATTGGTCTCTGGAGTGTTGGAATTCATTAAAGCCTACCCTTTTGTGAGGAGTTAACTTTCAACCGACGCCCGAAGGGCGTCAACGGAAAGAAACTCCTTTTAACTCGCAGGTTGAGAAGATTCCAAGTTAAGAGCGTCCTATCAAGAAGTAATCACACTCAAATACCCCAAATTTTCCAAGAGCTACAAACTTTTGGTGAAGCTTTTCCCAAAAGCTTCGGCGCTGGCGGAAAAATTCTAACTGCTTCTAAAAATGCTGATTTTTGAGTGTGCACTCTTTCAAAAAGGCGATTTTAAGTTGGATTTCTTCTTAACTGGCCAATTTTCAAGAAGTCTCTCAAAGTACGACGCCCAAATGGCGTCAAAAAGAAAAGCAGACTCCAAATTAAAGTCTCTGTTAAATGGAAATCCTCTCGAACTTGCAGAATTTAGAGGGGCACTCATCCAAAGAGACATTTTATCAGGCAGTTTCAACTTTGGTCAAGCTTTGCTTTGCAAAGGTTGTTTGCCTCTTCGAGTTTTTAGATCATCAAGACATAATATTATTTTCAGTGAGTTTACTCTTGTACTTTAGAATAGCCCTCTCGTATTGTCTAGAACAGAGCAAAATTCTTATAATTCGTGATTGTTATATCATTTCTGCAGCGTGAGACAAGTCTTTGGGGTGAACCTTTAATGGGTTCTACTGAGCTGGATCGTCTAGCTCAATACGCTGAATATCCAGATATGTTACTGACTATTCTAGATAGTCTTTCTCAAGAAATTCTGACGAAGCATGAGGCTTATAGGGACAGCACTATCTTGTTAGCCGCTCTTTATACTAAGATTCGTTCATCGGATACCTCTGTGTCTATTTTTTCTTCATTACCTGTTAGTGACAATTATTTGAATCTTCCCTCAAGACCTTCACTAGATAAGTTTTACTATGCTTCCATTTTGTATTTAGTTCGTGGAGATAGTAGTAAATTAAAAGAGCTTGTTCCAATTATCAGAAATCAAATTTTTGATATGCTTGAACGATCATCACATTTTAGAGTTTATGAGACATTGAAATATTGGGTAGGTAGATACTTGTTCTTAGATGTTATACTTAGATACAACAGAATTGACCTGGAACTTCTGACGGATTCTCTTCTTCACGAATTAATAAACAACAGATACCTAAAATCTATGCCTCTGGAAAACATCCTTAGATTATTTGGTAGTATCATATGGAAATTTGATTTTACCTCCTCACCAGAAACTGTTTTGCAAGTTTTAGACGATACTGATTTTGAAAATCTCCCGATCATGGCGTATTTATTGTGGAAGAAATACACAAAAACAAAAGATCCCTTATTTTTGGTGCTTCACTATACCGCAATAAAGAAAATTCTAGAAACTCTGAATAGCTCTATTTCCTTTGTTAGGATATCTAGTTTAGACGAGAGTATCATAGAAATTCTTTTTGAAATAGGCATCCTTTTGCACTATGTGGGATATGCCAACTCATTGTCTCTCCCAGAAACAGAGCGGAGGAAATATATCGCATCTATAGACAAAACTCTAGCATTAAGGATGATTGAGCAGTACATCAATGAAGCTCTTCTCGTAAGTATCGAAGATATAATACCAGAGTCAATTTTATCTTGGATTCCGAGATCTATTAAAGACTTCAAAATGCCCTTATGGACAATATTGCTTGGGAATGTTGTTATTGCAGTAATTTCAATATTTTTCCCCCGAGTCTATCAATCCTATTGGATGCCTTTGCTTGCTATATACTTTGGTTCAGTCGTAGTCATACTACGTTCACTTTACACTCTCAAAAATAAGATTACAAGTAAAGTCAAGGAGGTATTATAGATGAGACATACAGAATTTGGCACTACCCTATACATATCAGATATACCTTTTGAAAAGTTTCCCAACAAGGGAGACTTAAAAACCGCAGTATTTATGGATATGATAAGAATTGTGTCCTCACAGGACCCAGAAAAATTCCGGATAGATCTAGAAAACAGAACAGTAGATTATTATGTCACTAATGTTGGATGGGTGCGGGTTGTATATACTTTAAACTATCTTCCCCGTGACAGAAAGATACTGCTTAGTATATTTCCTGGATGGGCTAAACCGTACGGATCACAGCCTAGGAGATGGACTTCAGACCAGTGTCTGAATGTAGCTTTAGAATTTCTCCAGTTATGTGATACTTTAGGAGATACCTTTAGTGTCAATATTCACAGCTATGGCACGCTACAATTCGAAAGACAATACCTGGAAGATTATATTGATATTTCCAACTGGAGGATGTCTATCTTTAACAGATGGGAAACTACATTAAAAGACATTTTCGAGTACAAGGAAAACTTCAAAGAAAGTGGTATGTACAAGGTATACGTCTCTCTAATAAAATACAGCAAACATACTAATTATGTGTTTATCGTTTTCTCTGATGAAAATAATGGCATTCTTGATCAATTATTCGAAAAATTGAAACCCTTTGGAGAAATTGAAGGCCCATATCCTCCAAAATTATACAAAGTAGTATTAGAAAGCCATGCCCCAGCCAGAATTGCTGCAATTTTTGTTGGGGAGAAAGAGACAATCGGCTCATTATATAAAGATGCTAAAAAATATTTGGATGTCCATGGTATACCTAGCCAATTCATCTCCGTTGAAACAATAACTAACAAATTCAAGAAGTATCGCGGAGTTGTCCTGAACTTCTTAATTGAACTATTTACAAAACTAGGGCCAGCCAAACCCTTGACATTAAAACCACCGAAATCTTTCCAGGATATCACTGGTGTTCTCTGCTTATCAGACATTGAGATGGGAAGAGAGCTCCAGAAGTTGTTTGGAGCGTTGTTCCTATACGTAACACCTCAATCCTTAGAAGAAGAGATTCATATCTACGAGGACATTAACTATTCAATTACTAGATATGGCAGACTCTATTTTGAAGATGAGAACGATCTCAATACACTTACGGGATATGTGTATCACCTTTGTGGTCCAGACGCTATAAAAATGGATATTATTATAACAAGGCGCTGGAAAATAAAAGACATTAAAAAACTCGTTAGAAACCTAGAAGCTAATGGATATCAGATTAATAGAATATACTACGTTTCAACGAGAGTTGCAAGGTTTCTAGATGAAAGTTTGATAAATGACAAAATCAAGCGAGGTAAAATTGACTACAAAGTTCCTCCTAAATATCGCCCGTATCTAGGAAAATATCTCCACCATTACATTATAGTGAGCCCTAGGGCAGCATTTATTAGAGGAGCAACATCTCTCAAAATATACCCTAATTTATCCAGCGTGTATGTAGAACTAGTATGGCCTTATGAGGCTAGATTAACTTATGAGGATTTAGAAAAGGTCTTATGGCTAATCAAAAAAAGGGCGTATCGTTTCCAAGAGTTTTTTGTCACTAAAACTCCTGAGCCAGTATGGATATTTAGAACCAATTTACGAAAAATCTATCTGGGAGAGATCGACGAAAAAGTGAAAATCCCTCTTAGGTTGCTGATATAAATCTCTATTTCATTCTTGTTGTTTCTTACGAATTATCCCCAGATCCCGAATAGGGAAATAATAGGAGTTAAGATTAACAAGTTGAAATTGAAAAGCCTCAAACAATCAGCGACACCAGGTCCCTTATCGCCTTCTCCGGGTCTTTGGCCTTCGTAACCCCGCTCGCGAGGAGAACGCCGACGCTTCCGAGCTCAAGGGCCTTCTTGACGTCCTCGCCGGTGGAAATTCCCGCGCCCGTGAGAACCTTGACGTCCGGGTTGACCCTTTTAACGAGCTCAACTGTGTTGGTGATGACCTCCGGCTTGGCCTTGCTCACGGGGATTCCAGTACCTATCAGTTCGGGCGGCTCGACGGCGACGTAGTCCGGCCCGAGTGCCGCCACCGCCGCGCTGACCGCTGGGTTGTTGGAGCAGACCATCGTCATGAGCCCGACTTCCTCAGCACGCCTTATGCTGGCCTCCAGGTCTGCGAGAATCATCCTGTTCTCCGAGTGGTTGAGGAGCGTTCCAACAGCTCCGGCCTCCTTAACGGCCTCCGGAAGGACGTGGCCGGTGTGGCTTCCCGGCGTTATCGGGTCGATGTGCTGCGCAAAGACCGGAATCTCTACCTCCTGGGCTATTCTGTAGAGGTCGGCCAGCTGTGGCGCGACCACGATTGTTATCCCGGTTTCCTTCCACACCTTCTCAGCGGCCCTGGCTATCCTCAGAGCGCCCTCGCCCGTGGCCTGGGCGTAGGTCTTGAAGTTAATCGCTATAATCGGCTCCTTCAGCTTCGACATTGGTATCACCGTAGGTGTTACGTTTTTGTTCCTTAAACGCCTTTCCCTTCGGAGCTTTATTTCCAGTGGAGAGAGGCCTCCCGAAGGGGTCTATGAGGCCGGCCCTTATCAGGGACGAGCTGATTTTAGCCCCCAACGAACTCCTCACGAGGCCGATGGTGACTATTTCCAGGGGCTTCAGGCCTTTTTCCTTTCTCGCCCTGTTCACGATAAGCGCTCCCTTGTAGGTCTCCTCGCTCACGACTATGGCTTCGAGGCTTTTCATATCGCCGGCGAAGCCTATCGCGGTGTTTATCTTGATTATGCGGTAGTTGGAATAGCCGTTCACCTCGAAGAACTTGATTAAATCCTTCAACCGGATTTCATAGGGAAGGATTTTATCGGCGTGGGGCTTCTCCCTTATCATCTCGTCCGATGTAAGGCCGACGTAGACGTATTCCCCGACCTCGAAGGCTTTCCTGAGCAGGGCTTTGTGGCCGAGGTGGAGCCTGTCGAAGGTTCCGCCGACGACGACCTTTTTGTATTTTTTCCCCATGATGCTTTCTTAGGTGGCCGAACCAATAAGCTTTTTTATTCTCTGAGAAGATTCCCGTGGAGGTGGTTGAATGAGGCGGTTCATGGCAATCATTCTCATCGTTTTTCTCCTCACTCCGCTCATCGGTGAGGTCAGTGCGGTCGATGACCCGCAGCCCCTTTTCAGGATGGAGATGACAATTACCGTGGCCCCCGTGAAGGTTGAGAACGTCTCGACCTGGATGGGGACATTCAAGATATACGTGGTTCTGAAGGATCCCGGCTATCGGGAGTACTTTGACTATCTGGCCGCCAACAACAGCACGAAGGCTAACGAGGAGTTCAAGAGCTTCGTGAAGCAGCTGGTTTACGACAACATGAAGGACAACCTTGAGAAGAGGTTCGAGGCCGCCAACATGAACAGTACGATATACCTCCCCTCCGGAGGGCCTGTCAGGGTTCTCGACAACTGGTCAGCCGTCGTGACATTTGCCGTTGCGAACTTCCTTGTGAGCGATGGAAAGGTGCTCCGGTGTCCTGTGAGCGGCTTTCTGGACTTCGTGTACAAAGGACACGTCTTTGACTACAGCTGGGACAAGCTCACCCTGATTCTTCCCCGCGACTACCAGATAAAGAACCTGGCCCCCGTTCCGGACGACCTGAGCGATAACGTTGCCGTGTGGAAGGACGGAAGCTTTCTCCCCCTCATAGAGCTGTACACTCCCGTGTATTCCTACGTGCTGTTTCTGAACTCGACAAGAAAGGAGATTTCCCTCCTCTACGACCCGAACGAGGGCTACGTCCAGTTCAACGCGACCTTCACCGGCGCCAATGCGACTCCATCGATAGTAAACCAGCTCCTGGCGAGCTTCAAGGCCACGATGAACGTCATGAGCATAGATGCCAGGCAGGAGAACGGCTCGCTGGTTGTCATCGGAGTTGTACGGCCGGAGGTTGCCTATCAGGAGACGTCCTCTGAGAAGATATGGAAAGCCATGGTGAAGCTCCCCGGGGCGTTTGACAACATCTCCGTCGTCAGGGGCACTTACGTTCTAGCACCGGACCACACCCTGATAATAACCGTCACGGAGAAAAAATCAAACTACAGGCTCTACGCCTACGGGATAGCCGTTGTGCTCGTGATAGCGGCCGTCATCATCGTGAAGAAGAAGGGGGTCAAGAAGGAACCCAAGATATCCGAACGGGAGTCCGAGGAAGATTCTCCATCGGAAGCGGAAGGGCAAGGGCTGCCGGAGGAACTGGACGGCGGGGGTGAGTGAATGGACTTCTTCTTTTATCCCTCCAGCGTTGCGGTATTTGGCTCCTTCAAGAAGGGCGCCATAGCCTACGAAATCCTGAGGAACATCGTCGAAGGGGACTTTGAGGGCAGGGTGATCCCTGTAAACCCGAAGGGCGGAACCGTCGAGGTTGCCGGGAGGACCTTTGAAATCCGCGAGAGGCTTGATGAGGCCGTTGACACTGCCATAGTAGCGATCCCGGCGAAGTTCGTTCCAGCTCTAATCGATGAAATTGGCTCCCTCATCAAGGGTGCCGTGGTTATAAGCGCGGGCTTTTCCGAGGTCGGGAACAATGAACTTGAGCGTGAGCTGGTTGAAAAAGCGAAAAAGCACGGCGTCAGGATAATCGGTCCCAACTGCGCCGGCATCTTCGGCGTCCACGGGAGGTTCTTCGGCTCCTTTGAGGTTCGGGTTAGACAGGGGGGATTAGCCCTGATCAGCCAGAGCGGTGCCTTCGGCGGTGCGGCCCTGGCGATGGGCAACGAGGAGGGCATAGGCTTTTCCGCCTTCGTGAGCTACGGAAACGCGGCGGATTTAAACGAGAGCGACTTCCTTGAATACTTCGCCGACGATGATAACACCAGGGTCATAGCCCTCTACATCGAGGGCGTTAAGGACGGCAGGCGCTTTCTGAAGGCCCTTCACTATGCTGCGAGCAAAAAGCCCGTCATTATCCTCAAGGCCGGGAAGAGCGCGAGCGGAGCTAAAGCGGCCGCCTCCCACACCGGTTCTCTGGCTGGAAGCTACGAGATTTACAGAGCAGCGTTTAAGCAGGCCGGGGCGATTGAGGTCGAGGAGATGGAGGAGCTCTTCGACGCTGCAAAGGCCTTCGAGATGTACACAAGAGCCGGAAGGAGGGTCGCGGTGATCACGAACTCCGGCGGGCCCGGCGTTCTGGCTACCGATAAGCTCGAAAAACTTGGCCTTGAGGTAGCTAAGCTGAGCGATGAAACCACCCAAGAGCTCCGCTCCTTCCTCCCGCCCCAGTGCTCGGTCAGGAACCCAATAGACCTCATAGCCGACGCCGACTACGAGAGGTACAGGAGAACGATTGAAGTCCTCTGCCGGGACGAAAACGTGGATTCGCTCCTCGTTATCTGCGTGCCCCCCATCTTCCTGCCCAGCGAGGAGATAGCCAGGGCCATAATCGAGGCCGACTGCGGCAAGCCGGTCATCGTCAACTTCATGGCCGGGGAGCTGGTGAGGGGAGGGGTTAGGCTCCTGGAGATGAACGGAATCAAGAACTTCTCAACGCCCGAAAGGGCCGCCAGGGCACTCCACTGGCTCTCCCTTCGCTGATGCTTTTCTCCTTTTGGCATCCTGTGTTCCCTGGGAGCTCTAACCTTTTATACCATGAAGCCGGATTCATATTCGGTGGTGGGATGAAGTCATACAGGCTCCTCTATCCGATGAGAACTTACCTCGTTGTGGCAGGCAGAGGGGAGGAGACAAACGTCATGGCGGCGGACTGGGTTACCATAGTCTCCGCCAGGCCGTTCATGGTCGGTGTTGCCATAGCGCCGCAGAGACACACCTGGAAGCTCGTCAGGAAGTACCGCGAGTTCGTAATAAGCGTCCCCGGCCTGGACATGCTCGATGATGTCTGGATAGTCGGGACAAAACACGGCCCCTCCAAGCTGAAGGAGACGTCCATGGAGCTCGTCCCCTCGAAGGTCATTGAAACGCCGAGCATTGGGAACGCGCTGGCGAACATCGAGTGCAGACTCGTTGACGAAAGGGATTACGGCGACCACACGTGGTTCGTCGGTGAGGTCGTTGGCGGTTCCGCCAGAGAGGACGCCTTTAGGGGCGACAGCCCGAACCTTGGGGCGGGCTTCCTGGCCCATGCCTCATGGACTGACTTCGTGACCTTCGAGAAGAAGGTTTACCAACCGGGACGATAGCCCGGCAACTTTTTATACACTTCTCCAGACCCATATCACGATGATAGCCCTTGGTCTGGAGGGTACCGCACACACTCTCGGCATAGGCATCGTTACAGAAAACGAAGTTCTGGCCAACGTATTCCATACTCTCACGACGGAGAAGGGGGGAATACACCCGAAGGAGGCAGCTGAACACCACTCCCGCCTCCTGAAGCCCCTTCTAAGGAAAGCCCTTGACGAGGCCGGAATAGGTATGGAAGACGTTGATGTGATAGCCTTTTCCCAGGGGCCCGGTCTCGGTCCCTGTCTCCGCGTCGTCGCGACTGCCGCGAGGGCGCTGGCGATAAAGTACCGAAAGCCCATAGTCGGCGTCAACCACTGCATCGCCCACGTGGAGATAACCAAGATGTTCGGCGTCAGGGATCCGGTGGGCCTCTACGTCAGCGGGGGCAACACGCAGGTTCTGGCTCTTGAAGGCGGCCGCTACCGCGTCTTCGGTGAGACCTTGGACATCGGCATAGGGAACGCGATAGACACCTTTGCGAGGGAGCTAGGCTTGGGCTTTCCGGGCGGGCCGAAGATTGAGAAGCTCGCCCTTAAGGGTGAGCGCTACATAGAGCTACCCTACGCGGTTAAGGGCATGGATTTGAGTTTCTCTGGGATACTCACGGAGGCCGTGAGGAAGTACAGAACCGGCAAGTACCGCGTTGAAGACCTTGCCTACTCCTTCCAGGAGACCGCCTTCGCCGCTCTGGTTGAGGTGACGGAGAGGGCGGTGGCTCACACGGGCAAGGATGAGGTCGTCTTGGTCGGCGGCGTTGCCGCCAATAACAGGCTCAGGGAGATGCTCCAGATAATGACCGAGGACAGGGGTATATACTTCTTTGTTCCCCCCTACGACCTCTGCAGGGACAACGGGGCTATGATAGCATATACCGGGCTGAGGATGTACCGCGGAGGCGTTCGCTTCAGCATTCAGGACACCCTGGTTAGGCAGAAGTTCAGAACGGATGAGGTGGAGGTAGTATGGAGCTGATGGTGCCCATGGTGGTGTTCATCGCCGACGTTGTTCTGCTCGTCGTGATAGGATACGCGGCCCTCTACGCCTTCAGGAGGATCAACCGCTACGAAGGTCCTCTCAATCGGTTCATAGTTGTGACGGCGTTTTCACTTCTCCTGGCATCCATCGGCAGGGCACTGGACGTTATAGACGATTTTGTAATACCTCACGGGCTTTTGATGTCCACGGAGCAGGCGATGTACTTTTTCTCGATACTGGGGATAACCTACGGGCTGATGAACTACATCAGGAGTGTCGAGAGGAGAATCTTTCCAGTCCCCTCCGGGAAGGTGCTCGATGGAAAACTGCCCCCGGGCGGTTTCATGTACCTGGGTGAGAAGGAGGATGAGGTGCTGGAGTTCCTCGGGAGGTGCGAGCTTCCTGCCATGGTTGTTACGAGAAGCCCGTGGAAGTACGAGGGCATCTGCGAGCATGTCCAGCCCCTCTGGATAACACAGGCCAGTGAGAGCGGCGTCGGCCCAACGAGGCTCCACGTGATACTGGACAGTGCCGTGAAGTTCTTCCAGGGCGGCGGAAAGCTCGTGGTGATAGACTGTCTTGAGGTTCTGGTTCTCTACAACGAATTCCACTCGGTGTTCAGGTTCCTCTCAGCGCTCAAGGATTACGCTATTGGGACAAGTTCCACGGTTCTCCTCCTCGTTGGGAGCTCCACGCTGGATGAAAAGGAGATGATGATACTGAAAAGGGAGTTCGCCCCAGTAAAAAGCCTGAAAGAACTCCTCAAAACTTCCCCTTGATTTTCATTGTGTACTTCGGGTACACCTCGTTGGTGAAGCGGACGAACTTGGCCCTCCTCGGGGAGAGCTTCACGGTTATCTCGGTTTCCGGTTCAAGGTACGTGTAGAACTGGCCGTCGATGGCAAGGATGACCTCCCTGGTTACTGCGATGTTCCTGATGTCTATCGTGCTGTACGAGGGCACTATCATAGGCCGTGAGCTGAGGGCTATCGGTGCCAATGGGGCTATGACCATCACGTCCAGCCTTGGGTCCACGAAGGGCCCGCCCGCGCTCATTGCGTATCCCGTGGAGCCCGTCGGTGTTGAGACTATCAGTCCGTCGGCCCTTATCTCGTCAGCCAGGCCCCCGTCTATGTAGTACTTGAGGTGGATTATCTTTCCGGGGATTCCCGTCAGGACGGCCACCTCGTTGAGCGCATCCGGCACGACGTTTTCGCCGTTTAGGTACGTTCTCAGTTTTATGCGTTCATCGAGGTGGTAGTCCCCTTCCAGAAGCTTGCTGAGGGCAAAGAACGCCTCGTGAGGCTCGACTTCGGTGAGGAATCCTAACGTGCCCATGTTGATTCCGAGGATGGGTATGTCCTTCTTGGTTCTGTGCTCCACCCTCAGTATCGTCCCGTCCCCTCCTATGACGATTATGAAATCAACGTCGAAATCCTCAAGCGGACAGACGTCCTCTTCCTGAAACTCGGGGAGATGTCTGTGGGTCTCGCTGTCGACGCATACCTCGTATCCGCTGACCTTAAGGAAGTCGTAGACCCTGTAAGCCAGCTTGAGGGCCTCGGTCTTATCCCGTCTGGCAACTATACCAAACTTCATAGCCCCTCCCTTTCTGCGGCTTTCTCGGTCTTCTCATATCCATAAAGAACATGCCGGGATTCACCAGAATGTCCGCTATACCCCTGGCACCGGTTCCGGTTTATGAGTGCACCTGTTACCGGAAAGGCTCCGATGAAGAACGATATCTTTTTCCGGTCCATAATGCACACCGCTAACCGTTATGTTGAGGGTTATCGTTTATATCGTTGTCGTTTTTTGACTGGAGTTTCTTCTCCTCGCTGATCTTGATGCCGAAGTGGGCCATAACCGAGGCGCCGATGGCCGTTGGCGCCCAGTACGAGACAAGCCTCTCAAGAAGCGTTGCGGTCACCGCTATCTCCTTGTTTATGCCCAGAAGAACGTAAACGGCGGAGTTTATGACCTCTATTATTCCTGCACCACCGGGTATTATCATGAACATGCCCACCACTATGCCGATCATCTGGACGACCATAACGTCTAGGAGGCTTATCGGGTTGTTTATGCTCATGAAGATGAAGTACGAGCGGAGCAGGACGAGGAACCAGAAGGCGAAGGAGTAAATCAGCGAGAGTGTGAAGGCGGTTTTGTGGCGTATGAGAACCTTGAAGTTTTCTTGGAACTGGGGGACGCTCACCTCGACGGTATGGACGAACTTCTCCTCGTATTTGGCGGCTTTTTTGGGCATTATCCTTCCGAAGAGCCTGTATAACCAGTAAAGGATTTTCTTGGTCTTCTTCTCGCTGAGGAGAATTCCGACCGTGGCGAGGGTTATAATGGCGAAGAAGACGTCGAGGAGGAAGAGGGTCATGGTCAGTGAGAGGGAGCCGAGGTTGTAAACGTAAACCGTCGCAAGGAGTAGCATGACTACAACGGGGATGACGTCCATAATCCTGTCCATCATTATGGTGGCGAACACGTGTCCGTAGGGCTGTCTCGTGTGCTTTGAGATGTAGTACATCCTGACGGGCTCGCCGCCGCCCCTGGCGCCGGGGGTCACGTTGTTTATGAAGATGCCCACGAAGAGTCCCCCGATTATGGTTCTGAAGGGCGCATCTATCCCGAGGCTCTTGAGGAGAACGCGCCAGCGGAGCGCCCACATGATGACCGCCGCAACATACGCCAGAATCGCGAGCATGAAGTAGTCCAGCCTTGCACCCTTCAGTATCTTCATGACGTCCTCTAATCCCGCCCACCAGACCAGGAGGAGTATTATGAGCAGGCCGAGGCCCAGGAGGGAGTACTTCTTCCACTCCATGGCTACACCTTCCTGAACCTGGCTATGAAGAAGCCCTGGGTCAGGTGCCTGTTCGGGTAGAACCTCTGAACCTCATCAATACCCATACCGCTCGAACCTATGAAGATGCTCTGCTCTTCGAGCTTTAAACCTTTGCCGAGTATGTACTTCACGTTGGCCTCGTTCTCCTCGTAGCTCAGCGTGCAGGTGGAGTAAACGAGAACGCCACCTTTTCTGAGGGATTTTATGGCGGCGTTGATGAAATGCCTCTGGTAGCGTGCGGTCGCCTCTATGTCTCTCGGCGTCCTGCTCTCCCACAGCTTCGGTCTTATGCCGAGGGCGGTGCACGGCGCGTCTAGGAGTATCTTGTCCGCCTCGATTCCCAGCTCCGGAAGCTTTCTGGAATCCATGTGGATTAGCTTGACGTTCTTCACGCCGAGCCTTTTGAGCTCCTCCTCCATCTTTTTGAGCCTGTTTCTGGACTTGTCCATCGCTATTATCTCGCCCCTGTTTTCCATGAGCTGGGCTATGTGGCTCGTCTTTCCCCCGGGGGCGGCGGCCATGTCAACTATCAGCTCCTCCTCGCTCGGCTCAAGGACGTGAGCCACAACCATCGAGGGCAGGCTCTGGGCGTAGAAGAGACCCTCCCTGAAGGACTCCAGTTCACTCAGACTCGGCAGTTTGAACTTCGGCAGGGTGACCTCGACGGCAAGTCCCCTCGTCGAGACCACCATCTCCTTGGCGCTCATTCTGGCAACGCCAATCCCGACGAGAAGCCCCCTCGGGTCGCGTATCTCAACCTCATCGCCGGGCTTGATTTTTTTGTCGGCCTGGAGGACACCGGGGGCGTAGAGCATGGCCCCTTGGTAGACGCTCTCACTGGCGAACTTGTTGGCGCGGACGACCGGCAGGCCGGGCTCGTAGTCATCATCAAAGTTCGGGCCCTCGCGCTCGAAGTATATTCCCTCCTTGAGGTAGGGGCTCCTCTTCGGCTTCAGCCCTTCCCTCCTGAGGATGCTCATTAGCTTCTGCCTGCTCGTCTTGAGGGTGTTCACGCGGATGTAGTACTTCTCCACCGGCGTCCTGAGGGAGGCCATTATCTCCTCGGCCTCGCTCCCGAAGAGCCTCCGGTAGTACTCCCTCAGCTCCGGGGGGAAAGCCTCGGCGTACATGGGGACACCTCAGAGATCGAAGATTTCGAAGCGCTTACCGGCCTCTATGAGCTTCATGAGTCCCTTTTTCAGCTCTCCAGCGCTTTCAAAGTTGGCTTCGAACTGGAACAGCTTTTCGTCGCTGGCGGCAATCTTTTTGAGTATCCCCTCCGGGGAGGCCTCTCCGTCCCTGCGCCAGTTGTAGATGTCGCTCAGAAAGTCTTGGGCGCCGTATATGAAGCTCCTTGGAAAGAGCTCGATGAATCTCCCAATGAACTCGGCGGTTATCCTCTCTTTAGGAACGGCGACGACGAAGTAGTAGCTCTCAGGGGTGGCGCCGACTTCGATCTGGGGCTTTACCTCGAAGGCCGGGTGCGGGTACTTCATAAGCCTCCACTCGCCGTCGAGGAAGATGTACGCCCCGAAGGCCTCTTCAACGTCCTCTACCCTGAAGCCCTCCTTCGGGAGTTCAAGCTTGAGCTCCTCGTTGAGGGTGAATATGCTCTCCCACATCTCGTTCAGGAACTCGTGAATCTCTCTCACGTTCATTTTTCTCACCAGAAAATGGAAAAGACGGGAGCCTTAAAAACCTTCATCCGGAGAGGAGGTTCTCCAGCATGGTGTTTATGCCGCCCATGATGTCCGTCTTCACGGTCTCTTCGTAGCTCGCTAGCTTGATGCTGTAATCCCGGCCGAGAACCGTTATGTCCATGTATATGTTGGCCCTGACCTTGCTGACCTCGCCGTTCTTTATGTGGGCGGCCCAGACCCCGGGGAGGACGTCCTCCTCTATGAAAGTCTCGACATCCAGTGTTGCGTAGCCCTTGGGCGGCAGAACCACCGTTTCTAGGGTCTTTCCGTAGCCGATCTTCACGTCGTTGACGTACATGTCGAAGCTCACGTTTCCGAGGGGGATTCTGTAGGGGTTTGGGTTGTAGAACTTCATATGGGCTATCAGTACCGCCTTTCCGTCCCGCTCCCCTGCCCAGTCAAAGGTCGTTTTGACCAACGCAGGGCTCTTGACGAGTCCACCCGCGAGTTCCTTGCTCTCCGCCGTGAAGTTGAGGTACGCGAGGATGTCCTCACTGATACTTTGCTTTATGTCGGCGTTGATGGGTATCACCCTGAGGAGGCTTCCCCTGAGGCGGAACTCGACCTCCCCCCTCTGGCCGTTGTCCAGGTAGGCCACCATGGAGCGGACAAGGTTTTCGTTGTCTATGACTATGGCCATGCTGATGTCTGACTTCGTCGCGCCGTAGTCGAACCTCGCGACCCTGGCAACGGGTATTCCCATAAAGATCAGGCTTAGGTTCTCTATCTCCGCAGGAACGAGCAGGGGCTTGCCCAGCTTTGCATCGACCCATATCTCGGTCGTCTTTTCATCCACATAGCCCCAGCTGGCGTGAACCGTTGGGTTGGCCGTCACGGCGGCATAGGCCACGTAGCCTGCCCAGGCGATGATTATCAGCACTGCACCGAGTATCATCAGCTTCCAGTTCATTCATTTCACCGTATCCCTTCATTCTTCAAAGTGCGTTTAAATGTTTCCAAAGCCGGGGCGGTGGGTCATTTGGACCTCTTCCTGTAGGTGTAGAGCACAGCTATAACCACGAGCACGCCAATGACTACGGCGAGGTTTCTCAGGTTGGTCTGGGTTTTTGTGTTCTCCTTCACTGTTACGGTCACGGTTCTCTCGAAGACGTAGACGTTGTCGTCCCCCTGGGTGGGGTCTCCGACGGCCCTTATGCGCAACTGGATATTGTAGTCCTTGGGAATCGCATCCCTGTCTATCCTGAGCACGATTACCCCCTCTCCCGTTGCTCCTGGGGCCAGGTCGCCGATGTAGTCCGTTCTCTTGTCCAGACTGAAGGGCTGGTCCGCCTTCACGACCCCCTCGATGAGCACGCTGGTGGCCTTCTCACCGCCGGTGTTCTTCAGCTCGACGTACACGTTGACGGTCTCCCCCTGGAGCGGCTCCGGGTCGAGGCGCACTCCGACGACCTCGATGTTCGGCTTGGTGCCTATTATGATTGGAACCTTGAGCGTGACGTTCTTCTGTATGCCGAGATCGTTGGTGTAGGTCACGAGCAGGGGTATCTCGTAAGTTCCAGAGCTGGCGTTCTCTGCGACGTTTATCTTGAACGATGACTGTGCGGACTCGCCCTTTCCAAGGCTCCCCAGCCCAATGACCTGCTCACTGCTCTCGCTGAGCGAGAAGGGCCACCTGGGCATGGGCTTGACTATTATCGTCCTGGCGGTTCCGGTTCCAACGTTGTCAATCTGGAAGTCGACTTCGACGTTGTCCGTTCCGGGGATTATCTTGCCGGGCGACGTTGAGACCTTTGAGAGGATCAGCTGGGCCCTCCCGGTCACGTCTATTCCCACCAGCCTCTCGTCGGTTATCTCCTTCTCGTTCGGCTCCGTGAGGTACTTCAGCTCTATCCTGAGCGGGTATATGCCGTTCTCCAGCCTGTCGTTGGCCTTGATTCTGAACTCAAGGGTGACTTTCTCCCCGGGCTGAAGCTGGGCCACGTACTTAACGTTGTCTTCCCCAATGGGAAGGAAAGCCTCTATGTTCTGCTTGGCGAGCTGGGCCATTATCTGGTTGAGGGCGTCCTGCAGGTTCTGGCTCAGTTGCTCGCTCCCCTGAACCGGAAGTTGCGAGAGAGCAGAGAGGTCGACGTTCTTTATCTCGCCCTGTACCGGCACTTTGTAGGAGCTTATCTTCAGGCTGAGTGCTTTAACCGGCTCTGCTCCGGTGTTCTCAATGGTAAAGCGCACCGTGAATGTGTCTCCAGGGCTTATCTCCATGGGTTCGGTCTCGACCTTTGTTATCTCGACGAAGGCTTCTCTGGGCTTCTTGACTGTGAGCGCCACGAAGTTGTAGCTCTGCACCATGCGCATGTTTGCCCCCAGGCCGGTGAAATAGACGACCCCAACGTAGAGGGGGTACGTTCCAACGTCGGCGTTGGGGTTTATCTTTATCCTGAAGGTTAGAGTCGCGTTTTCCTTGCCTTCGAGGTACTCAATGTACTGCACGGCGCTTCCCTCTGGATAGAAGACGCTCTTCGAAAGGCCCGTCTGGCTTAGGGCCATCGAAACTGCGCTCGCTATTGAGGAGCTGTCGTTGAAGCTCATCGGTGCGGGCGTAACGAAGACGTTGATGTAGCGCACCTTCAGGGCCCCCTCGTTCCTGAGGTGAACCTTAACGGTAACCGTGTCTCCCGGCTGAACAGTGCTCGGCATCTCGACGTTTGAAATTATCATCCCCGGAGCGGTTGCGGCCCTCCATTCGGGGGGCCCGCTTATGCTCATCCTGACACCGTTCGGATAGACCTCGTTGATCGTCACGTAAACCGTCTGGTTGTCAACGCTGACCTCCACCGTTTCCCCTTCCCGAACTGGGGTTACGTCGGGGTACGTTATCTCCATCAGGACGTCTTCCTTTCTTATTCCAAGTTCGGGGTGTTCCTCGATGGTCTTCATAACGGCCTCTCCTATCTCCTCGGGCGATGCCGAGTTCAGCCACTGATAGAACCCATAGGCGTTGGCTATTAGGCAGGCGTTGAATTCGGCGCTGTTGTTCACGTACCGCTCGCACTGGGTCACGTCGTAGCCCATGGTCTGTGCCATGGCCATCAGGAACTCTGGGTCGAGGAGAAGGCGCTGTATCTTGTTGGGGTCAGGCACGAGTATCGTCTTGTATTCGGCGTTGAGTATTCTGCCGTCCTTCATTATGAGGAGGAAGGCGTAGTAGTCACCGCTTCCGTAGTCCTTCTGGGTGTCAGTAAGGGTCACTATGAGCGGGCCAACGAGAATGGCTTCACCCTTGCTCAGGTAGCCCTCAAAGAGAGGACTTCCGGTTGATGCGCTCACGCTCCCGGAGAGCATCGCGGTGATGAGCATCAGGGCAAGTATCAATCCGGTCTTTTTCATTCTCTACCACCTCCAATATTTCTCCCGTAAAAGACCTGCAGCAGCGCGGGGGTTACGAGGTAAGCGGCAAACATTGATGCAAATATTCCAAATGCGAGCGTGGTTCCGAAGTCGTGTATGGTCGGCAGCTCGCCGGCGAGCAAAGCCAGAAAGCCGCCGGCCGTTGTCAGGGCTCCGGCAAGTATGCCGGGCCCGACGCTCTCAACAGAGGTGACTATCGGCCTGGGGTTGCCCTCGTTCATCTCCTCAAGGAAGCGGTGGGTGAGGTGCATGCCGTAGTCAACGCCCAGACCGACTATCATTGAGATGACTCCGGCCAGACTCTGGGTGAACGGTATTCCGGCCCATCCCATGAAGCCGACCGTCCATAGGGCACCCAGAAACATCGGTGTTATCATCGCAATCGAAACCTTGGGTCTCCTGAAGAGGAGGAGCACTATCAACACGACAAAGGCGGTTCCGTACATCGAGATGCGGTTTATCTCGACCTTCGTGAGCTGGTCGAGTACGTAGTTCAGGTATATGTCCCCGGTCAGCGAGAGACTCACGCCCGGCGGGAACTCGGTCTTCTGCGCTCTCTCCGTTTCCTCCTCAAAATAACGCATTATCCTCCTGAAATCGTCCATGCTGGCTCCTCCAAAGTCGCCCTTGAACTTGATGATGGTCATGGAATAGTCGCTTGAGACCAGACTGGGGCCCTGGCTCTTCTCCAGGGCGCTCTTTATCTTCTCCCCGTCGTTCGGGATGTAGCCGTACTGCCGGTGAACCACGTCCGCGATGCTGTCCGAGTCGAAGACGCCGTTGTAGTAGGAGTCCGCCTTTATCTGGTTCTCGAATAGGTAGATGTCCCTGACGATGGTCGGGTTCCTGACGTCGTCGGCCTTAACAAGGACGTACAGCTCGTCCTGACCGCCGAAGTCGCTCCTGATGTCCATGAGAGCCTCTATCTCCGGCATGCCCTCTGGGACGAACTTTTCAAGCCTCACCTCCGTGGTCACCTGAGTTATGCCGTAGCCGAAGAAGAGGGTTATCAGAAACACCGCCGCCAGGAACGTTGCGGGTTTTTTCCTTATGGCCTCCCCGAGGTCGTGGAAGATCCTGCCCACCGCGCCCGAATGAGAGCGAACCTCCGGCACCACGTAGTGGCCTTTCAGCCGCTTCATTATGTCCTCCTCCAGGATTATGACCGCGGGGGTTATCACGACCGCGTTGAGCGCCGCGAGGCTTAGGCCCAGGATCAGCGCGGTGGCCAGGTGGTGGAGCATCGGGAGGCTTGAGAGGTACATCGCGGCAAAGCCCGCTATTGTCGTAAGCGCCGCCCCCAGAAGGGCTTTTCCGGTCTCTGCAACGGCCTCCTCGGCCGCCTCCTCTATGCTCCTTCCCCTCTTCCTCTCCTCATAATAGCGGTTGGTCACGTGGATTCCGTAGTCTATTCCCATTCCTATGAGCATCGCACCTATCGTTGTTGTGGCAAGGTCTAGGGGGATGTTCATCAGTCCCATGAACCCGAGCGTCATCGTAACGCCGAAGACGAGGGGAATGAGTGGGATGGCGGCCTTTACCGGGGAGCGGTAGAAGTACAGGAGCAGGGCCATTACGAGGATGAAGGAGATGGCCATGGTCTTGTTGAGGTCGCTCTGGAGGAGTTCCAGTATGCGGTATGTTATTCCTATGTTCCCGGTCTGGATCACCTCGACGTTCTTCGGGAACTTGACGTCGTTTATGTCCTCCTCTATGCCCTTGTAGACCCTCACGAGGGTCTCCGTTTTCTTCTCCCTGCTTATCGTCACGGCTATTATCGTGGTCGTGTAGTCCCTGCTGACGAGGCTGTACCTCTCCTCCGGCGGGAGCATGTCCAGGACGAACTTTGCCTCCTCCTCCGTCTTTGGAAGCCTCCCCAGAACCTGCATATAGATATCGGCGATGCTCATGGTGTCAGTTACGTATTCCCTCCCTCTGAGCCTCTGCTCAAGTTCGTAGATTGCCTCTATGACCTGCGGGTCGCGGATATCGTAGACGCCTCCGGGCTCTATCGAGTTCACCTTGACGACTATCAGCGTGCTGTCCCCGCTCTGGAACTCGTTCTGAAGGATGGTGTAGTCCGTTATGGCGGGATGGTTTTCGGGGAGCATGGTTCTCAGGTCGCTCTCAAAGCGAAGCTTCTGTATTCCGTATACCGAAACGACCAGCAGAAACACCGCTATCAGTGCAAAGGCCACCCTGTATCTCACGATGATCCTTGCGGCACCCCTCAGTGGATTCATGGTTTCTCCCCCAACTTTCGGAAACTTCCGAAAGTTTTAAATAAGCAAAACCTTAAAAACCTTTTGTCAGTTGATTGATGCAGTCCCTTTCGGCGATGGTATAAAATCGGGGTGTTGGTGATGGGGATCGAGGAGGCCAAGAGGATAATTATGGACCATTTTGCAGGGGCCGCCAGGAGGTTCGGCTTCAACGAGCTTTACGGTTACATCTACGGTGTCCTGTTCCTTGCGAGGGAGCCCATGAGTCTGGGCGAGATTGCAGAGGCGACGGGGTACTCTCTCTCCCACGTGAGCACTGCCCTCAAGTTCATGGAGCGCATAGGGCTCGTGGTGAGAATCAAGAAGCCCGGTGACAAGAAGGCCTACTTCCGGGCCACAAAGCTCCTCAAGGACTGGAGGCAGGCCGCCTACTACGCGAAGATAATGGAGGACATACAGCAGACCAGGGCGAACCTGGAACGGGCCCTTCGGGAGCTTGAAGGTGAGGAAGGCGAGGAGGCGGAGTCAATAAGGCAGAGCATCGAGTTTGCAATGCGGAGGAATGCGCTCGCCGAGAGGATTCTGAGGTTTCTGATTGAGCACGAGGACGAGGAGGTCTTGGAGAGGCTCATCAACTGTCTCGAATCCGGCTGAAAGCGGTAGCTTTAAAACCGGCCTTCAATAATCAGACCGGGTGAAATTATGGCGATGTCACTCTCATCACTGCTGTGGGCGTTCTGGTATATACTGCCCGCCTACGTTGCCAACGCTTCACCGGTGTTGCTGGGGGGAGGTTCCCCTATAGACGGTGGCAGAAAATGGCGTGACGGACGGAGGATTCTCGGCGACGGAAAAACCTGGAGGGGCTTCCTTGGTGGCCTGACGTGCGGCACGCTGACGGGGCTTGTCCAGTACTTCATCACCCCTGGGTTTTACGGGGACCTGAGAACGGCCGCCCTGCTCGCTTTCCTCCTTGCCCTGGGTGCTCTCTTGGGAGACTTGGTTGGCAGCTTCTTCAAGAGGAGGGCAAACCTCCCGCGCGGTGCCCCTGCGATAGGCCTCGACCAGCTTGGATTCCTCATAAGCGCGCTTGCGCTTGCGTATCCGGTTAAAACCCTCGGCTCAGGCCAGATAATATTCCTTCTCCTTGTCTCGCCGTTCATACACTGGGGCGCTAACTACTTCGCCTACCGGATGGGCTGGAAGAGCGTGCCGTGGTGATTAGTGCTCTGTCAGATTTTCCGTTTTTTGCTAACTATTTTAGCAATGCATCAAATTTGAATAGAAAATTCTTTTAAATTTCAACAAAACGTTTTGGTATTTTGGTGACGTTCCCACGAGAAAGTTAGCGGGATTATGGTTAGTAATCCTGATTTTGGGCATGACGGTAAGTGCTGGAATGTCAAACAACTACGCGGCAGCAGTAACGAGCAACGACCCGTACGAGGCTTTCTGGGATATCCTAAACAGGGAGGCCGAACTTGTAGTTGAAGTTGAAAACGGTAATCTCAGTCTTGCTACAGAGTTGATTCAAAACTCCCGTTTGGGTGCGGATAACGCGGCAAACGTTTCAGCCTTAATCTGGGTGGTCTCATTTTCACTGTAACTTCCACTTCAGTGACTTCTACCGGAATAGTCACCACTGAGACGACGTACTACTGGCCTAACGCGCTTAAGGCTTACGAGCTTATCGGCAACGTTTACACGCTGGTGAAGGCAAGAAACTACGGTAATACCAACGTTGAATTGGACTGGATTCTTAACCAGAAAGTCGCAGAGTTAAGGGAGGCCTTGAAAGTCATTGTCATTGAGAGCAGCACAAGTATAACTCCAATTGAGCCTATAATTAAGGATCCAATAGATCCGATAATACCCTCTCCACCAGAGCCAATTCTGCTGCCTGATTCCTCCACTACATCATCCATTGAAAGCACGAGCACACTTTCAACAACTACACTCCCAGAAAGCACCACTACCACAACTCAGCCCGATGAGATTACGCTGTTGGCCCTTGATCCCAACAACGAGGAAGGGCGCTTAGTGGTTGATAGCGTTGATGTGGAAGCGGTTGAGGTAACTTCAGGTTATGCCACTTACAGGGTTGTAGTTCACCTTCATGCTGAGGACAACGCAGTCTCAAACGTGAATGTAGAGTTTCAAGGAACTGAGTTGAGTGACTCCAAGTCTGTGGGCTTCTTGTATCCTGATGATAGCCTTGTAATGGAAAGTGCCGTCAGTGGAAAGGTGTATGGTAGCGGTCAAGTGACGGTGAGTGGGACTGTTAAGATAACCTACACTCCCAGTTCTGGCCCAACACCGAATAATATAGAGCTGGCAAGTGAGGAAAGGGAGATAATGGCGAGCTACTCAAAGACGATAACGCTGGAGGATGGCGTTGATCCTAGCAAGGTTTATGTAAGCGTTTTGACTCAAGATGAAAATGGTGATGGAGTCATTACTGCAGGGGAAGACGTTGCCTTCAAGGTTGTCGTGAAGAATGAGAACAGTAATGCTAATGTTGCAGGATCCTGCAGGATTGACGTGAGGTACCCAATAAGCAGCAGCGACACGAGCACGAGGAGTTTTAGCGTTAGCGTTAACGCTCCCGCGGGTGTGAGTGCAACGGAAACTTTTGGTAGTGTTCATTATGCCTGGTCTGGAACCTTCACGTACACTGGAGAGTGCAGTTTTGGCCAGTACACAAAAAGCTTCAGCGGAAGCGTGACAGTGGAGGAGGGTGACTCCACGGATCCCATTGTTGTGAAGATGATTGATGTTGTTCCAACAAGTTGGCCAAGTACGGCTCGTCTTGGTGGTTCTGTTGAGTTCAGTGTGGATTTGAAGAATACGTATCCAGTAGACAAGTCTGTGAAGGTTAAATTAGAAGTTGATGGGGTTGTTGTTGACGTTGTTGAGACCACTGTTGCTGCAGGTAGTTCCTCGGGAGTGATCCTTATCTGGGATGTTCCGGATGACTTCTCAGTGGGCGAGCATACTGTAAAGATAGAAGCCTGGTCAAGAAACATCGGCTCAGATGATCCCTGGAACCCAGAGGACAGTGGAACAGACTCCATCGAGGTTAAAGGCGTTGAAATCGTGAATATCAATTGTCCTCAAAGGGCAGGCCTTGGTGAGACTATTGAGTGCAAGATATACCTAAAGAACACACTTGATGAAAGAGTTAGCATAAACACCAAGAAAGTCATCTTAACTGGTTATCCCTATGACGAGTATCTCCACAAAACCAGAACATTCAGTATCGAGTATCCTATTCAGAACTCTATCAATATAGATCCAGGCCACACTGAGGTTCTGCTGGTAGCTCCTATTAAAATCCCAGAAGACAAAACACTACTGGACTATAGATATATGTATGATTCTACAACAGGCACCTCCTCGTTTAACTGGGAAGATACAAATTACACCCTCACTATTCGAATAGACATGCCATATCCCCAGAAGGACATGAACATTGACAAACCTATAATGCTCTATTACTTTGGAAGTCCTCTTATGAAAAAAGAGGGTAAGATATTAGAAGGTACATTTTTGTCAGGAAGTGCCTCAGTTATAGGAGCATCCGTAGCGCTACTTTTAGGATTGGGCCCTATAGGAGCGACTATAGTAGGTGGGATGATTTTAGTTACTCTGGTATATATATCAGTAAGGGGGTGATAAGAAATGACCTTTGGGGATGCTTTGTTTGTGCTTGATGTAGTTTTTTATCCGACAGTAATAGTGATTGGGACAGTTACCATGATTGTCAATTTAAAGCGTGGAAAAGTTTACATGGCGAAGAGAGCTGCACTCACATTGCCACTACTCCTAGCGTACTGGTCATGGTCCAGAACATTGGCACCTTACGCAACACGCTTTCCTAGTTATGCCCTAATTTTTGTCGTGGTCACGGTGTCAGTCTTAGCATACATAGCAACACTACCAAAACTTTACCCACAATGCCCTAAAGAGCAGTAAAAGTTTGTTCTTTCGTTTTTATCCAAAGTTATATATCAAAACCGACGACATTCAGGAAAGAGTCTCCGAGGAGGAAGATACGTGAAGTTAATTCTTTCTTATTATGCCTATCCACCGGAATTGAAGTGGCAGTTGCTCCCACTAGTGTTAACCTTTTAGTGCTGCATGTTTGAACAATAATTCTCTTGGATAAATAAAGATAAATAAGGAGGAGATAAATAAGGAGGAAGGCCTTCCCAAGGCCACTCAACATCCTCCTAGCAAGTTCGAGGAGGTGAGAGCACGGGAAGCGTTATTTTAACATGGACTGCTCAGGCTGGAGACCACGACTGGAGGATAGAAGTCCGGGAAGACGGAAAACTGGAAGTTGAGATAATATTTAATAACAACCTTGCAGGGATATTTACAGCAGATTATTTCCTCTCTCCTGGCGGGAGCTACTATAAATACCTATTGACGCCAGGGGGCCAACCAGCGATTTATAGGGTAGCAGTGAAGCTTTCAACAGGACAAATGATCACATATGATATTTGCTTGCTGCCTAATACTGTAGATGTGACTGGATATGAAATAGTTGGAGGTTCCTTATCTGGAGCGGGCGTTATTCTAGCATTTTTAAATATCGATGTTGGAACCCTACTTACTGCAGGTGGGCTTTATTTCTACCCTAGCATAGAGGCACCTTCCCCTCTAGGAGCCACTGAAACAGACAACAATTTGATTGGGGGTGGTTTAAATGGCCGTTAGTCTCGAAGGCTTCTCTTCCTTTCTTTTAATCGTCATCTCTCCATTCCTCTTGCTTTCGCTGGCAGTGTTAGTCAGCGACAGGGATATTATTCGCAGAACCAATTTCTGGGAGGGAGCCGCAAAAATATACACTTGGGCGATTATATTGCCAGCGTGCTATCTGGCGTTTGTCTTTACCTTCCACATGATGGTCAGGTACTATCTGGTCGGTGCAATTATCTTCGTCATTCTCACTGTAGGAGCGTTGTACCTAACCGGTAGCCTCAAAGGTGACCCATGCAAGGTGAGGGGAATTTCCAAGCATGACTACATGCTGGCGGGAATACTAGCAACAGTGTACATCTTGATTCCAGCAGCCATCATCCTCCTCAAAAAAGAGTTCTCCATTGGTTCGGCCATCTACTTTGCAATAGCAATTCTTTACTTCGGGTATTCCTTCAAGCTCCTTAGGGAGGTTCACAGAAGTAATAAAATTCGTGGAGCTCAGAAACGATGTGACGAGTAATGAGAGGAGAGTACCGGTGGACCTAAGTGACATAACCCCCGGAACACCAATAGCGATTAAAGCATACTTAAACCAGGTGAAAGAGCAAAACGGCATTAACGCTTAACTTGGAGAGACTTGAATTTGGTGGTAAGATGATATAATCTTGACGATGAAGAAGGGGACATCCCATCCAGTGAGGGACATAGCTTAACGTCCGGGGAGTTGGAACCTTGACCTTCTTATCCAGCAACCCTTTTTAACTTCCCCTCCAACTTTTTTCGGTGGTGTGGATGAGGATTAAGGTTCGCTACTTCGCCAGGTTCCGCTCCCTCGTTGGCATTGGGGAGGAAGAACTCGAAGTTCCCGAGGGCACGACCGTCGGCGAGCTGATAAGCCTTCTGAAGGAGAGGCATCCCGTTCTCAGGGAGGAGGTTTTTGCGGAGGACGACGACCTAGCGGATGTCAACATCTCCCGCAACGGCAGTTATGCCAGCTTCGATGAGGTTCTGGAGGAAGGAGACGTCGTGGCGCTGTTCCCTCCGGTAAGCGGTGGTTGATATGCTGAGCGAGAGTGAACTGGAGCGCTACGACAGGCAGATTATGATATTTGGAAAGAAAGGCCAGGAAAAGCTGAAGCGCTCAAAGGTCGCGGTCGTCGGCGTCGGGGGTCTCGGAAGCCCGGTTGCCTACTACCTGACCGCTGCGGGCGTTGGCACTCTTCTCCTGGTAGACGAGCAGACGCCCGAGCTGAGCAACCTCAACAGGCAGATACTCCACTGGGAGGAGGATATAGGGAGGAACCCGAAGGCGGTGTCCGCGAAGTGGAAGCTTGAGCGTTTCAACTCCGACGTGAAAATAGAGACCTTCGTCGGAAGGCTGACGGAAGAGAACGTTGAAGAGATACTGGGCGGCGTTGATGTGGTAGTTGACTGCCTGGACAACTTCGGAACGAGGTTTCTCCTCGATGACTACGCGGGAAAGGCAGGGATGCCCCTCGTCCACGGGGCCGTTGAGGGAACCTACGGGCAGGTGACGACCATAGTCCCCGGAAAGACCAAGAGCCTGCGGGAGATATTCCCGAACGTAAGGGAAAAGAGGGAGAAGTTCCCAATACTCGGGGCCACCGCTGGGGTCGTCGGCACCATTCAGGCGATGGAGGTAATAAAACTGCTCACCGGGATAGGTGAGCCCCTCCTAAACAAGCTGCTCATAGTTGACCTGGCCTTCAACACCTTCGACGTTGTCGAGCTCAGGTAGGGGGGTTTACTTCCCTCTTCTCGTTTATGGACGTTATTTGTATGGTCTCGCTCCACGAACCGTTCTGAGTTATCGTCATCTTCCCTATCGTGGGGTCGTCTATTGATGTCTTGGTGCTGACTGAGAAGCTTATTCTGCCCCCGATGAGCCTGCCGTTCTCAAAGTACAGCTCAAGGACGCCGTCCTTCACGCTGATCTCCGTGTCGGGGGTCGTGGCGAAGTACATGGTTGCCAGGGGCTTCACCTCGTAGCCGTTGAGGTAGTACCTGAGCACGAGCCTCCCGTCGTTCTCCCTTTCGTCGGGGGTTCTTTTCAGGTACTCCCTGGCGAGGCTTACGATGTTGTACTTCCAGACGAATTCAGCTGTGGTCGGGTCGTCGCTCTTCACCCACCCAAGGGGGGTGCGGATGTAGGTGACGTTGTTGACAACGACCCTTGATGTGTTGGTGGAGGCACCGTCCTGGACGCTGATTGTCGTCGTGTTCATGCTGGCACTCCAGGATTCAAAGTCCAGGTAGCCCCTTTCGATTATCCTCAGAGTGACGTTGTCCCTCTGGGTGACGTTTTCCTGCGTTACCACCACCAGCATTGAGATTGTGGCGTTGCTGACGTAGGTGTACTGGTTCACAGCTGAGACCCACTGGAGGAGTTCGTCCGTGGTGAGCTCCCTGGGGGTTTCGGTTGGGGGCTGGCTGGTGGTTGTCGGGACGCTCGTCGTGGTGGTTGCTGGAGTTGTGGTTCCGGAGCTGGAAGGGGTCTCGGTGCTCGACGTCGTGGTATCGCCGCCGCCTCCGAGGCAGCCCGCGGTGAATCCGATGACCAGAACCAGAACGAGAACGAGGGCATATTTTTTCATACCTTTCACCCACAGACCCTCTGGTGGAGATCACTTAAACCTTTTCGTTAACCCGGCAGGTTTTAATTTGGTTGGGTATAGTCTTTAGGGGGATGGAAGATGAAGGTCAAGATAACGAAGGAGCCCTTTGACCTTAACGAGGCGCTGAGCTACTTGGTTGTCCCCGAGGCAGGGGGCTATGTCTTCTTCCTTGGCAAGGTCAGAAACGAGAACCATGGGAGAACAGTGAGGAAGCTCATCTACGAGACCTACGAGGAGATGGCCGTCAAGGAGATGGAAAAAATCAGAAGTGAGGCTGTTGAAAAGTTCCCAATCCTGGACATGCTGATATGGCACCGCTACGGAGAACTCGGGGTTGGGGAGGACACCATACTGATAATCGCGAGTGGGAAGCACAGGAAGGAGGCCTTTGAGGCGTGCATCTGGGCCATAGACGAGGTGAAGCGCCGCGTCCCGGTCTGGAAGAGGGAGGTCACCGATGAGGGGACGTTCTGGATTGAGGGTGACCGCCTGGTTCCCGAGAAGTGATTTTCCATTTTTTGCAAACTATTGTTAGTAGTGTGCAAAATCGGAATAGAAAAAGTATATATACAATTCTGCCCCTTTCTTCTATGGTGAGGGTTAATGGAGAGGGTAGCTTACGATGCGTCTCATACCGTTGATGTGGGAACGGCTCTCAACATAGTCTCTATAGGGAAGCCTCCGTGGAGCAACAGCTCTCACAACGGCAGACTTGAACGTCTCATTGTGCAGCTCGGTGCCGGAAGCGGCAAATTCTCCGAGGTTAGAGGCATACCCCGCTCAATAGGCTGTATAGGGAACAGCTCCTTCATTCTCCGGAGGGAACCCCTCAGTCCCGAACGGGTGAGGGAGCTCATCCGGGAGTTCAGGGAGATGGGTGGAAAGGAGCTCTGGCTCACCAACTATGACCGGGTCGAGTACCTGACCAGCGTTGCCATGTACGCCTCAGAAATAGGCGTCCCGGAGGTCTACGCAGTCGTCAAGCTTGAGGATGTGGAATCAGTTGAACCCGTCGATGGGATACGCTTCATCGCCGAGCTCGAGTACTCGCCGAAAAACGTTCAGCGGCTTGAGGCCCACAGCTGGCTCCACGGGGCGCTCATAATGGTGCAGAGTTCACAGTTGAATGAGCTTATGGGCCTCAAGACCACCTTTCCCGGGGAGGTTTACATCGACCTCCTCTTCCCGGGCTCCGCTAGAAAGCTGGACTTTAACGTCATAGAGGTCAGGAGGATACTGAATCCCACCGTCGAAAGATACCACGACTGCCTGGCAGGCACGATGGCAGTAACGGCGGACGGCTACGCACTCCCGTGCCCGCTCCTCAGGAACTACGTTGTTGGAGACCTGAAGGAGCTGGGGATAAAGAAGGTTCTGAGGAAGAAGAGGCTCAAGACCTTCTGGAAGATGACAAAGGATGACATAGGGGCTTGCAGTGCCTGTCCGTTCAGGTACATCTGCCACGACTGCAGGGCGCTGGAGTACCAAGCTACCGGCGAAATAGACGGCCTGGAATACTGCCAGATAGTATTTTAGAAGTCCAGTATGGACCGGTAGCCCTTTCCGTCTTTTCTCACCCTTCGTGAGTACCTGGTTATTCCGTTCCTATCGTTCAGTTCCTTGAAGGTTGAGTCAAAATAGTTGATTAGAATCTTGTCCACATAATTGCTGAACTCAAGTATCTTTGTTCCCAGGTCCTCCTTCGAGGAGAAAAACCACTCTATGGCATATCCCCTCCCGGGGAGCACCCCAATGGTGATTTCGTATTCCTTGAATCTCTCTAGGACTGATTCGTCGAGCGTTTCCGCTATTCCAAGAACGCTCCTGTCGTGGATGTTGTTCTCCAAAGCAGGATCGAATCCAACCAGAATCCCCATACTCTTAAGCCGGTTTATCATGAATTTTACCGTGGGGCGGCTCTTCCCGAGCCTCTGTGCTATCTTGGTTATTGGGGTTCTCGCGTCTAGGTTCAAAATGTCCATCAGTACAGCATAATCGTAGCTCAAGTTCCATTCCCCGAAGTTGTCGTCCCCGCTGTAGGGGTAGGCCCTGACCTCGTAGTACTCGTAGTCGTCGGAGTACTTTGACAGCATCTCGTCTATCCTGTCCTTCTGGTCGTCTGGGATGTGGAGTATCGCCGACAGCCCGTTCTTGAACCCGAATGCGGGATTAACGTACGCCACAAAAGGATTCTGGGTCATTCTATAACCCGTCTCAAGTATGCTATCCGAAGGGACGCTCAGAAACGCCAGATAGCTCCTGAGACCTATTATCCGGATGTTGTAAACGGCACTAACGGAGATGTACTTGCCGTAGTACTTGTCGTACAGCCTCTTGAGGCGGTAGTAGTCTATTCCCTCCTCCTCGGCTATTTTTTTCAGGCTGTCCGTGGGATGCCTCACCAGAACCTCCACGAGAAATTCGAGCTCCTCCATGACAGGCTCGCCCATTTCACCTCACCATTATACCCCACGGAAAAAGTTATATCGTCGATGTATATTAAACTCTTCCGGTGGTGAACATGGTAAAGATAGACGTAGTTGATATCGAAAAGCCGGAGGGCGTTGAGGTCATAATCGGGCAGGGGAACTTCTCAATATTCACGGTTGACGATCTGGCCAAAACGCTCCTCACAGCCGTTCCGGGCATAAAGTTTGGGGTAGCGATGAACGAGGCCAAGCCCCAGCTGACGAGATTCACCGGCAACGACCCGGAGCTTGAAAAGCTGGCAGCAAAGAACGCCCTCAAGATCGGAGCCGGCCACGTCTTTGTTATACTGATGAAGAACGCGTTCCCGATAAACGTTCTCAACGCCGTCAAGAACCACCCCGCCGTTGCCATGGTCTACGGAGCCAGCGAGAATCCCTTCCAGGTCATAGTTGCCGAGACCGAGCTTGGCAGGAGCGTTCTCGGCGTCGTCGACGGTAAGGCCGCCAACAGGATCGAGGACGAGGAAATGAAGAAGGAGCGCAGGGAGCTCGTTGAAAAGATCGGCTACAGGATAGACTGAAACATTTTTATTTCTCCGTTCCCCTTTCTCACCCGGTGGTTTCATGAGGCTGGCCTTCATCACTTCTAACCCCGGAAAGGTAGAGGAAGCGAAGAAGTACTTCGAGCCACTCGGCGTTGAGGTCTATCAGCTCCGGATGGAGTACCCGGAGATACAGGCGGACAGCCTGGAGGATGTTGCCCTGTTCGGAGTTGAGTGGCTTGCCAGAAAGCTTGAGGGACCGTTCTTCCTCGATGATTCAGGGCTGTTTATAGATGCCCTCGGCGGCTTCCCGGGAGTGTATTCTGCCTATGTTTACAGAACTCTCGGGATAGACGGAGTCCTCAAGCTGATGGCGGGCGTTGAGAACAGGGAGGCTCACTTCAGGAGCGTCATCGCATACTGGGACGGTGAGGCCCACATCTTTACCGGAAGGGTCGATGGTGAGATAACCACGGCTCCGAGGGGAAGCGGCGGCTTCGGTTTCGACCCGATATTCAGGCCTCGGGGATTTAACCTGACTTTTGCCGAAATGACAACCGAGGAGAAAAACGTGATCTCCCACAGGGGGCGTGCCTTAAAGGCCTTTGCTGATTGGCTAAAGGAAAACCTTAAATAAGGCCATCGTTCCAAAGTTAACAGTTATAATTGAACGGATGACGAAGGGGGTCGCGATGGTAGCATCACTCGATAGCACCGATTTGAGGCTGTTGAAGGAATTGAAGGAGAATGCCAGGGAGAACATAGCGAGCCTCAGCAAGAAGCTTGGGATACCGAGGACCACCGTTCACTACCGTATCAAAAAGCTGGTCGAGGAAGGGGTGATAGAGAAGTTCACGGTCAAGCCCAACTACAAGAAGCTCGACCTTGGGACGACGGCTTTTATACTCGCCCGCTACGAGCCGGACTCCGGCCTGAGCCAGAGGGAGGTTGCCGAGAGGATAGCGGCCCTTGAGGGTGTCTACGAAGTCCACATAATAGCCGGCGAATGGGACCTCCTCATAAAGGTACGTGCTCCGAGCTCAGAGGAGGTCGGAAAAATAGTCGTTGACAGGCTCCGGGAGATAAAGGGGGTCGGCCAGACGGTTACAATGGTGTCCTTTGTTACAGTGAAGGAGGAGCTTTGAAGCTACCGGGCGATGATTGGCGTTCTCCTTTCTGATTTTATGATGATGCGAGGTTTCCTGAGCCCACCACCGTGGCGCGCTACACCACGCAGCACTCGTAGATTATCTCGACCTCCCTCACGCTTTTTGCCCATTCGATGACCTTTCTTGGAGGGTTCGTCAGCCTGTCAATGCCGGCCAAAACCGCACCCCTGTCGAACTCAAGGCGCCACCTGCCCAGGGGCCGCATGCAGCCTATGCTTATCTCCCCGTCGAAGCGTTCCCGGGCGTACCTCACAACCTCTAGGCTCTCCTCAACTCCAGGGGCGGACACGTTCTCCATCTCCGTTCCCCTGGTTGGGATGAGCACATCGAGTACTATAACGTCTATGGGGTACCCCACCAGCAGGTCTATGGCCCTGTACTCCCAGTGGATTTTTCCGAAGTCGAGACCTATGGTTATGTGGGGTGCAACCCTTACCCCTGCATCAGTGAGCAGGTCGAGGATCCTGAGGTAGTCTTTAACTGTCCTTTCTATCTTGTGAACGCGCCTTATGACGTCGTCATCGCCAACGAAGTCAAGGGAGACCACATCGACGTATTTAACCCACTTCAAATCGCCCTCGTCTATGAAGCCCACGTGGGCGTTGAGCTTCAGGCTCGTTCTCTTCTTTATCTCCCTGATTTCACTGGCGTACTTGTCGAGGGGCACCTTCAGGCGGGAGTCCAGCCCCCCGCTCAGCAGACAGCCGGTGTAGCCTTCCCTCTCAAGGCTGACGCAGTAGTCCACCAGCTCTCTCCGGGTGGGCTTTCTCATGCTCTCAAGGTAGTGCTTCCCGCAGTGGGCGCAGTTCAGCGAGCAGTAGTTTCCGGTGAGCGAGATTGATGGAAACTTGATTCCTGGAATGTAGATTTTGAGCTTTTTCATTTAACTCACCTCAGAACGGGGGTTGTAGGGGGCGTAGCCCCCTCCGGTGTTTAAAAGAGGAGGAAGGGTCTGGGAAACGTAGTTTCCCGGTTTATGTGGGGCGAAGCCCCACGTTCGGGGGGAGGGGGTTGGCAAGGACGTGGGGGGTGAAACCCCCCGGTCCTGCGAGGGGAACCTGATTCCTGGAATGTAGATTTTGAGCTTTTTCATTTAACTTCCCCCTTGGGGTTGTAGGGGACGTGGCTTCTGGAGTTTTTCGGTCCCCTCATTCAGTTTCCCTCCCATCTCGGGAGTCCGCCCTCCCGTTTAAAACCCTGACTGGACGTTTCTGTCTCCTCGAAAGTCAGGAGGAACTTGATGTAGAACAGCTTTCCAAGTATCGCGAGAACCGTGAATGATCCGAGTATCGGCGCGGTCAGAACCGCGAGGAGCCACGTTAATTCTCCTGCCCTTGCAAGGGCGGGCAGGAAGGGTATTGCCGCCATGAGGAATATCACGATCGAGTTCAGCCTGGAGAACCAGAGGCTGGTCTTAAGCCCCCTGATTTTCCAGAGGACGCTGTTCCTTATTCCGACGGCGATGTAGTTCATCCCTGCACCCATGAGCGTCACGACGGAGGTCACCACGAACTCCCTCGGGCCGAAGGGAAAGATGTTGTCTATGACCGCTGAGTAGGTGTAGACTGCCGATGCGAGTATGAGAACCCATGAAACTGCCCTTAGGAGGTACGCTACCGTGAACCTCTTAACGGCCCACCTTCCGAGCCTCTTCCTAACGAGCTCCGTCATGCCCACGTAGTAGAGAACCGTCGAGGCGCCGAGGCAGGCTATAGAGGCGTTGTAAGAGCTTGTGGATAGAAGGGCCGCGAGGAGGAGAAAGGCCTCTGCCAGAACGAGGAGCGGTCGGGGTTTTATGGGCATCTCAACCTTCATCTGCTCCACCAAAATTAAGGAAAAGGGCTCAGAAGAACGGGTTCCTGAACTTCCTGCCCGGATAGACCGCTATTCCCTCAAGCTCTTCCTCTATGCGTATGAGCTGGTTGTACTTGGCGTTCCTGTCGCTCCTCGCTGGAGCGCCAGTCTTTATCTGGCCGGCGTTGAGGGCAACGGCGAGGTCAGCTATGGTGGCGTCCTCCGTCTCTCCCGAGCGGTGGGAGACGACGACGCCGTAGCCGGCCCTAAAGGCTGTGTATGCGGCGTCGATGGCCTCGCTCAGAGTTCCAATCTGGTTGACCTTGAGGAGGAGCGCGTTTGCCGCTCCCATCTCTATGCCCTTCCTTATCCTCTTCGGGTTGGTGACGAAGAGGTCGTCGCCGACTATCTGTATCCTGTTTCCGAGTTCCTTGGTTATCATAACGAAGCCTTCCCAGTCGCCCTCGTGGAACGGGTCTTCGATGGAAACTATCGGATAGCTTGAGACGAGCTCCTTGTAGAGTTCGAGAAGCTCGGCGTTGGTGTACTCCTTGCCGTTGACAACGTACTTGCCGATGTCCGGGTGGAAGAACTCGCTTGAGGCAGGATCCATGGCGAAGGCTATCTCGTCGCCCGGCTTGTAGCCTGCCTCCTCTATGGCCTTTATGAGGAGTTCGAGCGGCTCATGGGGCTCCTTCAGCGGCGGGGCGAAGCCGCCCTCGTCGCCGACGTTGACCGCGTCTTTGCCATACTTCTCAGCTATGACTCCCTTGAGGACGTGGTAGGTCTCGGAAACCCACCTTATGGCCTCCCTGAATGAGTCGGCCCCAACGGGCATTATCATGAACTCCTGGAAGTTCAGCTCGTTGCCGGCGTGAACGCCGCCGTTGATGACGTTGCTCATCGGGACGGGCATGACGTAGGCGTTGGTCCCCCCGATGTACTGGTAGAGCGGAAGTCCCAAAGCGTTGGCGGCGGCCTTTGCAACCGCCAGGGAAACGCCAAGAATGGCATTTGCACCGAGGTTGCTCTTGTTCTCCGTTCCGTCGAGTTCGAGCATGAGGCTGTCTATGTCCCTCTGCCAGGTGACGTCCATGCCCACTATCTCGGGCGCGATGATCTTGTTGACGTTCTCAACGGCCCTCCTAACGCCCTTGCCGTGGTACCTCTTCCCGCCGTCGCGGAGCTCAAGGGCCTCGTGGGTGCCGGTTGAGGCACCGCTCGGAACTGCAGCGCGCCCCATGCTTATCGGTGTGTATACCTCGACCTCGACCGTCGGGTTGCCCCTGCTGTCGAGTATCTCCCTGGCAACGACTCCGGTTATCTCAAACGGGTTCTCCATCTCAATCACCTCGGGTGATATTCTTTCCGGGGCATATAAAGGTTTTAGCTTCAATCCCGGCTGAAGCTATGGATAGGTGTATATATTTCCGCCGCGTAGTTTTATCGGTGGGACTATGAGGCGGGTGATGGCTTTCCTTGTTCTCCTGATGTTCATGGTAACGCCCCTTGTCAGGGCGTGCATGAGTCCGGCCGATGCGTACGCGGTTGAAGTCGTTCTCAACAAACCCGGGATAAATTACAACCTCTGGCGTTTTGATGCTGCACATAACGTCCTCTCCACGAACGGCACGTTCATCTTCCGTTCTCACTACGATAAGAGGCTCTACGTCCTGGTCTGGAATGCCAGCGATGGGCTTCACGTCCGGGTTGGGATACCCATCGAGAGGAAGTCTCAGACGGTCTCGGTGGCTTCCCTGAACGTCTCCCTCCTCATCACAGAAGGGGCACTGGGGAAGCTCAGGGCCGAGGGCTGGAACATCACGGGCAACAAGACCTTCGAGAGAAACGGGGTGAGGATTTCCCTTTCCCCCGACCGTGGTGGTGAGTGCACATCCGATGCTGACTGTGCCACCGGCGGCTGCTCGGGGGAAGTCTGCGCCCCCAATGAGGTGGCATCTAAGATCGTAACACCCTGCGTGTACAGGGCGTGGTACGACTGCCTCGGAATGACGACCTGTGGCTGTCTCAATGGAGTCTGCACATGGAAGCCCAATCCCCAGTTCGAGGCGTGCCTGCGGGAACGTGGAGTAGACCCTGCAGACGTGGTGCGCGCCGGGCAGTTCGAGCTCAAGGTCGAAGCGATGAACAAATCGGACGGGGAGGTAAGCGCCGCCGTTAGGGACTTCCTTAATGCCTTTGGTGTTTTCTGCGATGTTTCCCTCACACTCGTCAAGACCTCGGTGGTGAGGCCCTCCCCAGCGGTCGACCCGTCGGAGGTTAACGCCTCCGCCGCGTTGCTGGCCGAGCTTGGCTGGCTGGCAGACAACGGCGTAATCAACGTGAGCGAATCGGATATCAACGCCATTGTGAAAGTTGCCAAGTGGGGCTTTGCGGGCTACAACTTGAAGATAGGGTGGTACGAGACCGGGAACGGGAGCTACGCATGGATGCCGTACGGAGAAAGCAAAAACCCCGAGCTGGTCAGATGCTCTTCGGGGACGGCGCCCGTGTACGCTCTTCCGAACGGGACGGCTTACTTTGGCCCCACGGTAACGGCGCCGCCGACGGACTCTCAAACGTCCCCCGAGGGCGCTCAGGGAATATGCGGGCCGGCATCTGTGGTTATACTGCCGCTGCTCCTCCTTCTCTTCAGGAGGAGGTGACTTTTCTTTCCTTTCGTGTGGGTTGGATGTCCCGCATGTCGCTGTCTTTTGTCCACCCTATGCCGGATAACTTCAAAAAATTGCCGAAGATCCAATTAAACCCTGCAGATTTTCCGATAAATTGCCCATTTTTGAGGAGAAAAAGTCTAAATACCTTCATGGAAAGTAGGTATTGGTGATGATTATGGGTGATCATTTCGATATTGCTAAATATATCGACCATACGAATCTCAAACCATACGCTACCACCGATGACATAGTTAAGCTCTGTGAGGAAGCTAAGGAGTATGGCTTCTATGCCGTCTGTGTGAACCCCTACAGGGTGAAACTGGCAAAAGAAGTCCTTAGGGGCTCGGACGTGAGGGTCGCCACGGTCATAGGCTTCCCTCTCGGCGCAACACCGACTGAGGTCAAGGTCTTTGAGGCGGAAAAGGCCTTGGAGGACGGCGCTGACGAGCTGGACATGGTCATCAACATCGGCGCTCTGAAGGACGGGGACTACGAGTACGTCAAGAGGGACATCGAGGCGGTAGTCAAGGTCGCCCACGAAAGGGGCGCGATTGTCAAGGTCATCATCGAGACATGCTATCTCACCGAGGAGGAGAAGGTTAAGGCCTGCGAGCTGGCAAAGGAAGCGGGAGCGGACTTCGTGAAGACCTCAACGGGCTTCGGAACAGGTGGGGCCACCGTCGAGGACGTAAGGCTCATGAGGCAGGTCGTTGGCGAGGAAATGGGCGTCAAGGCCGCCGGTGGCATCAGAACCTACGAACAGGCCCTGGCGATGATAGAGGCGGGCGCGACCAGAATCGGAACATCGAGCGGCGTAAAAATCGTGGAGGGGGCGCGGAATGCAGGGGATTGATGAGATAAAGGACATCCTGGCGAGGGCCATAGCGGAGCTCCGGGAGGAGGGCCTTGAACCGGATATCCTCCTTGTCGGCCCGGCTTTTCTTGAGCACTCCGTTGAACTCCTCAGGGACTGCAAGCTCAGGATATACAAGATTGAAGAGCTGGGATACGATGCCGTGGTAGCTGATTCCAAGTATCTGGGACAGATAAAAAGGGCCTCAAGGAGAATATCAGTTGAGCCCCTCCTCAAGGAAAGTGAGATGTGGGAAGAACTGAAAAAGCTGGAAGTTTAGATGAGGTCCGCGACCTCGGGGTACCTCTTCTTTATTATCGTTGCCAATCCCGTTCCGACTATTATTCCAGTGACTGCCTGAACGATGTTCCCCGGAACTTCCGTCAGGGCCGCTGGGACACCGAACATGTAAGCCTCGAAGAGGAAGTAGCCGGAGACCATTATCATTCCACCGACGATTCCGGCTATGACTAGGGTCGAGACGTTGTCGCTCCTCCTGGCGAGGTACCCTATGGCCAGTCCCTCAAGTCCCTTGACGACGAGGGTTATCGGTGCCCATCCCGGGTAGCCGCCGATGATGTCTCCAAGGGCCGAACCAACACCGCCGGCGAAGACTCCGACGACCGGCCCGAAGACCATGGCCGAGAACATGACCATTGTGTCCCCGAGGTTTATGTAGCCCCCCGTTGCAGGAGTCGGCACCTTTATCACGTTGGTGGCTATGGCAACCACTGCCGCGAGGATTGCCGAGAGGGCTATCGTGGCAGGCGCCTTGTACTCCTTCCTCTTCGCCCAGATGTACGCGAGGAAAACGACCACCGCTCCCCCGAGTACATAGTGACCGTACGGCTTGAGCATCTCGGTCAGATCCACCACTTTCACCACCGCCAGAATTTCAAGTTTAAACTTTAAAAGCTTGTTGCTGCGGTGGTAACCGTTTACTATGACCTGAAAACAAGTGGACAATAAAATGAGGAACGGGAGGGAATCAGCCGAGAGCTTTCTTGAGGCTCTCCTCGAATATCTCCATCGCGACGTCTATTTCCTCCTTCTGGATGGTCAGCGGCGGTATGAACCTTATGCTGTTGTCACCGCAGCCGAGAAGGATAAGACCCCTCTTGACGGCCTCCTTGACGATCCTGTCCCTGAGCTCTGGGTTCTTCTCCTTGGTGTCCTTGCTCTTGACGATCTCGACGGCCTGGGCCAGTCCGAGGCCGCGGGCATCGCCGATGACTTCATAGCGCTCCTCGAACTCCTTGAGCCTCTTGTGGAGGTAGTCTCCAACCTCCTGGACGTGCGGGAGGAGCTCCTTGACGATCTCGACGACCTCTATTCCGGCCGCTATAGCGACGGGGTTGCCTCCGAAGGTCGAGGCGTGCCTGCCCGGCTTGTCAAAGGCTATCTCCGCCCTGTGGACAACACCGGCGAGCGGAATTCCACCGCCTATTGCCTTACCGAACTGGATGGTGTCAGGGGCAACGCCGAAGTGCTCGATGGCCCAGAACTTGCCCGTCCTTCCGACGCCCATCTGAACCTCGTCGTCCGCTAAGAGGATTCCGTAGCTGTCGGCGAGCTTCTTGAGTTCCTTGAAGAAGTTCTTCGGCGGGACGACGTAGCCGCCCTCACCCTGTATCGGCTCGAAGACTATGGCACCGACCTCGTGCGGCGGGACGTGGCGGAATACGTACTCCTCGATGAACTCGATAACGCGGTTGACGAGCTCGTCCGGCTCGGCGTAGCCGTCGATGTGCCAGGGGTTCCTGTATGGGTTCGGGTAGGGGATGTGCTCAACTCCCGGCATCGTCGGGAAGAACCTGTCCTGCTGAACCCACTTGCTCGCCGTCAGGGAAAGAACGGCCTGGCTTCTTCCGTGGAAGGCGTGGTAGAATGCTATGAACCTCTTCCTGCCGGTTCCGTACTTGACGAGCTTCATCATGGCCTCGTTGGCCTCGGCACCACTGTTCTGGTATACGACCTTCTTCGGGAAGTCACCGGGGGCGAGCTCGGCGAGCTTCTGGGCGAGTATGACTGCGTTCTCGTAGAAGAAGTCGTTGAGCGCGAAGTGGGTGAACTTCTCTGCCTGCCTCTTGACGGCCTCGACGACCCTCGGGTGGGCGTGGCCGACGTTCAGCACGCCGACGCCGCTTCCGAAGTCGTAGAAGGTGTTTCCATCAACGTCGTAGACAAGGATTCCATCTCCGTGGTCGATGACTATCGGAAGGGTCTCGGGGTCCTGTGTGGTAACTGCGAGGGTCTCGAAGTTCCTCTTAATGACCTCCTTGGCCTTGGGTCCGGGGAGCTCCTTAACGTTCGGTCTAACCACCATGTGCATCACCGGGAGAAGGTCGAGCTTTTCCTATATAACCCTATGTTCATCAATGAACATCTTTGACCGAAGAATTTTCGAGAGAACGGGAAAATTTCCCTATTTGGAGGAACTTTGGAAAGGGGAAGGTCGAGAGAAAAGAACTAGGGGGAGTGAAAATTCACTCCACGACCTTCGAGTTCCACTCCTCAAGGAGCTCCTTGGCGGAGTTGGCCGCTATCGCTCCCTGGCCTACCGCTACCGCTATCTGCTTGAAGACGTTGGTTATGTCTCCGGCGGCAAAGATGCCCTTGACCTTGGTGCGCATGTGCATGTCCACCGGGATGTAGCCGTACTCATCGGTTATGCCGAGGTGCTTGACGAAGTCCGTCTTGGGCTCGTAGCCGATGAAGATGAAGACGCCGTCGACGGCCATCTCCGTCTCCTCGCCGGTGACGCGGTTCTTCAGCTTGACGGCCTCGACCTTGTTAGTTCCCTTAATTTCGGTCACGACGGTGTTGAGTATAGTTGGAATGCCGCTCTCCTTAAACCTGTCCTGGAGTATCTTGTCCGCCCTGAACTTGTCCCTCCTGTGAACGAGGGTCACGTCAACGCCTATGCTCTTGAGGTACAGTGCCTCCTGAAGTGCCGTGTTTCCACCGCCGACGACTATCACCTTCTTGCCCTTGAAGAGCGGGCCGTCGCAGGTGGCGCAGTAGGAGACGCCCCTTCCTGTCAACTCCTCTTCGCCGGGAACGTGGAGCTTCCTCGGTGCTGCTCCAACGGCTATGATTATGGTCTTTGCTTTGTACTCCTTGCCGTTCTTGGTTCTGACCGCGAACTTGCACGGTCCCTCGTAGTAGGCGCACTCGGTCGGGTCTATCCTCTCGACCTCGTCGAAGACAATATCGACGCCGAGCTTCTTCACCTGCTCGTGCATCCTGTTAGTGAGTTCTGAACCGCTGATTCCCTCGGGGAAGCCGGGGTAGTTCTCTATTAGGTCGGTCAGCGCCATGTTTCCTCCGAGGTCTTTGCTGAGTATCAGGGTCTCAAGGCCGAAGCGCGCCGCGTATATGGCCGCGGTGAAGCCGGCGGGTCCGGCACCGATGATCAGCACGTCCCAGGTCTTGTTTTCATATTCGCCTCCGCGTGAGAATCCTCCCAGGCTGAACATCTCTCCCACCTCCGGTTCTTAACCTTGGGTTGAACACTTAAAAACATTGCGGGACAATCATGTGTCAATCCCGGACAAAAAGGTGTCAGCTAAAGGAGGGAAATCTCCCTGTCGAGGACGAGGTGTAGGGTGTAGCCGCTGAACGCTACGAAGCCGACGTAGAGTCCCTCGCCCGTCGTCATACCCAGGCCGAAGTTCACGAGGGCGTAACCCAGAACCCCATATATGGCCGCGAAGAGGAGGGAGTGCACTATCCCCCTGTGCCTGGGCATTACCGCTGTGAAGCCGTACCAGGCTATGAGTCCGGCCAGCGCCCCGATTCCCCACGCGGCGGCAACGTTGAGCGGTTCGCCCCCAAGGTTTATGGAGCCGAGGCTCTGCACGAATACCGCGCTCCCAACTGCCACGGCCACTATGGGCTTCGTCCCCCTGTGTATCAGCGCGTTGGGGTGGTCCATGTCCGGCAGATCGGCCCCCAGGACGTATAGTGCGTAGCCTATCACCATTGCGGCCGTGCTGAGGACAAAGGGGACTCCCGCGTAATCCCTGAGCATGAAGGCGAGAAAAACGGTGAGCGGGTATGAAACTATGCCGCTCAGGAGGTGGGCGTCGTAGTTCGGCATGGACTATCACTCTTCGACCTCTTCCGTCTCCTCGCCCTCCTCAAGGAACTTCCTCACGTACTCGGGGACTTTGTAGTTGCCCTTGGGGTCTCCGACCAGGAAGCCGAGCCTTATGAGCTCGTTGAGCTGGTCGTAGACCTGTATTCCTGGCCTCTTGACGATCTTGGCTATCTGGATGTAGCTCACCGGCCCGCCGTTGAACTCGTGGACTATTGCCTCCACCAGATCCTTGTACTCCTTCGGAATCCTCGTGAGGTACTCCTCAAGGCTCTTCGGCTCCTCAAGGATTGTCGTGACAACGTAGTCGTCTATCGGGTCAAACTTGTGCTTCGCAGCTTCGCTGAGCACGTAGTGGAGGAGCCTCAAAATCTGCCTGGGGTTGCCCTTCCCGAGTTCATGGATGAGCTTAACGGCCTCCTCGGTGAAGGGATAGAGCGGGTCGTCGGTGTCCCTTATCCGTACCCTGTTGAGTCTCTTTTTCACCAGCTCGTAGGCCTCGTCTATGCTCATCGGTCTGAGCTTGAACTCGTAGTGGAGGCGCATGAAGAAGGCAGGGAAGATCTTGGAGTACTCCTCGTAGGCTTCAGGTACACAGGCGAAGGCAACGATACAGCCCTGGGGCATGTTGCTGATGAAGTGCCTGAGCATCTCGAAGAACTGTATCTTCTCCCTCTCGCTCGCGGTCTGCATGTTCTCCAGCTCATCCAGGAGCAGGGCGCAGTAGGGGTATTTTCCCATCTGTTCGGTCAGGAGTTCGGCTATGTCCCTGCTCTTGTACTCGTCCCGGTTGCTCAGCATCTTCTCAAGCCTGTCTATGAAGCCGAGCTTCCTTGAGAGGTTTTCGAGGAATATGTTGGTCCTGCTCCTCGGGGGTTTGAGGGCGTAGAAGATGTCGCGCGTGAGCTTGAGGATGTCGTTCGTATCGACCTTGACGTATATGGCCTTTCCCCGGTTCTCCTCTATGGCCTTGGCTATGGTCTTGAGCCTCTGGGTCTTGCCCATCCCGAGGGGGCCAACGATGCTGAGGGCTATGGAGCTCTTGTTTCCGATGACCTCGGAGATTATCATCTGGAGGCGCATGTCTACCTCCTGATAGACGTGAATGCTCTCGACGTCGGTTATCCCCTCACTCGCAAGCTGCTCAAAGGGGTTTCGAGAAAGGCCGTAAACTTCGTATGACTGGTAGGGATAAAGCTTAAGGCCGCCGGCTTCCATTTTAACTCACCGCATAGTTTAGGAACGCGAAATATAAAAAGTTGTCCATCGGTGAGCGGAGATGACGATTCTTCTCGTTACGACTCCACAGGGACGTGAGGGCGACGCCATACTCGAACTGGAATGGGCGCTGGAGAGGGTCAGGGTCAGGGGTACCGACTGGAGGGGAGTCCTTCTGGCCGAGACGCCCCTGTCAAGGGGGGAAGCCATAGACCGGCTGAGGAACTTCGAGACCCAGGCGATACAGCGTGTTGTCCCCCTCGACCTCGTCGTCCCGGCCAGGAGGGAGGAGATTGAAAGGGCAGTCCTTGAAGTGGCGAGAAAGATAGACGGCACCTTCGCGGTACGCGCCAAGGTCAGAGGGAACAGGGGGCTGTCCCAGAGGGAGCTTGAAGTAAAGCTGGGTTCGCTTATAGTGGAAGCCTTCGGCCTAAAGGTCAACCTTAGCGACCCGGACTACACCGTCGCCGTCGAGGTGCTGGGGAAAAAGGCCGGGATCGGACTGGTGGGGAGGGGCGAGCTGCTTCGCTTTGAGGTGAAGGGGTGAAGCCTAAATAGTATGAGGCCCAATTCATAAGTATGAACTTCAGGCATGTTTCGTACATAGTGGTGGCCCTGGTGGTGGCATCGTCTCTCCTTCTCGTCCTCAAGCCATACCTCCTCTGGAGAGGGGTGGGTGAGACCCTCTCGGGCGAGGTCATAGCCCTGCCCGAGCCGAGGCTGGACTCGGACGTCAGCGTCGAGGAAGCGATAGCGAGGCGGAGGAGCATACGCTCCTACAGGGACGAACCCATAACCCTAAACCAGCTCTCCCAGCTCCTCTGGGCGGCGCAGGGGATAACGGCCCGGCGAACCCGGTTTCGAGCCTCGCCCAGCGCGGGGGCGACGTATCCCTTCGAGGTCTACGTGGTGGCCGGAAACGTCGAAGCCCTTGCCCCGGGAGTGTATCGCTACGACCCCTTCAACCACACCCTTGTGTTGGTGAAGGCGGGGGATTATAGGAAAGCCCTCCAGAGCGCGGCCCTCGACCAGCGGTGGGTCGGGGACGCGCCCCTCAGTATAGTCCTCGTGGCATTCTACGGAAGAACGACCTCCCGGTACGGGGAGCGCGGGATAAGGTACGTGCACATGGAGGCGGGACATATAGGCCAGAACATCTACCTCCAAGCGACCGCCCTGAACCTCGGAACCGTCGCAGTTGGTGCCTTCTATGACGAGGACGTTGCGGAGATACTGGGCACCGACGGCGCTCCCCTGTACATCTTCCCGGTGGGTGTTCCAAATGGTTAGCTTCGACCACTACACCCTTGGCTACCTGAGCTTTGCCTTCATGAGCCTCGCCATGCTGAGCGGGGCATTTATCTTTATCTCCAAGCGCAGGGACGCGTGGATAAAGGTTCACGTGGTCATAAGCATAATCGCCTACATCCTCATGTTCCTGACGATATGGCTCGTTAGATGAACCTAAAGCTTATTTAGGGGAGGCGCCCTATCGCTGTCCGATGGAAATGTACGAGGTCGATGAGATAGTTGAGTTCCTCTCAAGGCTGAACTACAGGGAGGCCCTGGCCTACTGGATAGAGGGCGAGAAAAAGGAGGCCGAATTCTACCGCGAGCTCGCCATACGGGCGAGAAACCTCGGACTGGGCGGGGAGCTGGTGAAGACATTTGAAAAGCTGGCGGAGGATTCCCTGAACCATGCGTCCGAGCTTGAGATGAGCTTCAGGGAGGCCTATGGCGAGGTTCCAGGGAGCGACCTTCCACCCATTGAGGTTCTTCCGGTTCTCGATAGGCTTGAACGGGCTGACCAGCTCCCTGAGGTCATCCGAGCCGCCATGGAGAGCGAGCTGATAGCCCATGAGTCCTACAGGCTTCTGTCCGAGAGGGTTGACGACCCCGAGCTGAGGGGGCTCTACCGGAAGCTTGCCGATGTTGAGTGGAGTCACTACGAACTGCTCCGCCAGAGATACAATGAGTTGGTAAAGGAAAAAGTCTGAAACTCCGAAATCCGATTCAAAAGTCCTTCCATTTTTGAGATATCCTTTAAGGGGCAGCCAATTATTTCAAACGCCTTTTATAGACGGTTGTGCCAAAGCCCGTATAAAACCCCCCGCGTACATTGGATTGGGGTGAGTGGGATGGTTGATCTTGAGGGCGTCTCTCTCCTGGAGGAGCTTCCCCTGAGGGAGCTTCTCGCCTACTGGATATCCCTTGAAGGGGACAAGGCCCTTCTTTACGAAAAGCTGTCCGAGAAGGCGAAGGGCATGGAAATTGAGGGTGCCGTCTGCGACATGTTCAAGCTCCTCTCTCAGGAGGCGAGGCGGCACGAAAGAAAGCTCAGGAACCTTTACACCCGGAACTTTGAGGAAGATATCCCCACCGTTAGTGGGCCCTCCCTGGAGGAGCTCTCCGACATAAGGGAACTTGAGAGCGAAAACGACGTGTTCGCGGTTCTCAAATGTGCGCTTGAGCTTGAGGAGGTCTCGGAGAGGATATACTCCATTCTGGCCGAAAAGGCCGACGACGAAATTATGAAGGCGGTGTTCCGGTACCTGGGCTCTACCGAGAGGCTCCACGAAAGGGCGGTAGAATCCCTCATCAGGGATTACAGGTACCACAATGGAATAAAAGAGGGTGTGAAGGCTTAGCTCACGCTAGCCTTCGGACTCCACTGCCTCCTTCACTTCTTTTTTGAAGAGCTCCTTGGCCTCGGGCGGCTCCTCGATGAGGTTGTCGCTGTACTTGTCGTAGTCCGCCAGCAGGAACTCCTCGCTCATCCTGAGCGCCTTCACCGCTTTCTTCTCTCCCGGGAACTTCTTGCCGGGACAGACATCGACGCAGAGGGCGCAGAACATGCACCTGCTGACGTAGTGCCTTATCTTCTTGAGCTCCGGAACCCACTCCATGGCGTTGGCGGGGCAGACCATTATGCACAGCCTGCAGCCGATGCACCTCTCGGGAGTGTAGACCAGCTTGCCCCTGAAGTCCTCGGGAACCGGAACCGGCGGGTTTATCTGGACCTCACCCTTCTGAACTTTTTCTATCAGCTCCGTTACGTTCGCCGGGGCGTGCTTGACCGGGAACGGGTTTGTGGCTGGTTTTTTGACGAATTGCTTTAGGAGGACGAACATCATCTTGTTAACCATGCTTCACACCCCCAGCCATACCAGCGCGAGTCCCACGAGGGCGATTATGTTGACGTAGACCCAGAACACCCTGGATGCCTGCTCTATCCTGAACCTGGCGAAGGACGTCCTGACGAGCGTTATGGCCAGCAGGTATATCACCAGCACCTTGAAGAGGAACCACAGCGCCTCGACGACGTAGTATGCTGTCCCTGTGAGGCTTAGGTTCAGTATGCTCGTCAGCGTGAACGGGAAGAACAGCACGACTTCTAAGGCAGCCATGGCAAAACCCCTGACAGCGTCGGAGAGGTAGAACAGTGCCAGGTTCCTCCCGCTGTACTCCGCGAGCATTCCCTCACAGATTTCCGTCTCGGCCTCGGCTATGTCGAAGGGCAACTTCGCCAGCTCCGCGGGTGTGACCGCCAGAAGCGCCACCAGGAGCAGCAGCACTCCCATGGCGGCGAGCGGACCTGCGACGCCCCACACCGGGGTGCTCGCTATGGTGGTCAGTGAGAAGCTCTTGTAGACGAGCGCGAAGCCCACTATGACCGTCGCCAGCGGCATCTCGTAGCTCATCATGAGCACCATTTCCCTCTGCGCACCCACCGAGGAGAACGGGCTTCCCGATGCGAAGCCGCCTATGGCCATTGCCAGGGACTGCAGCGTGAGCAGGTACAGGATGACGATTAAGTCGCCGTAGCCTTCCAGCGGGGCCTTGAGCACTCCGAAGGGTATGTAGAGGAGCAGGGTCATTGAGGCCGCGAAGGAAACTATCGGCATGGCGTTGAATATCCACGCCACAGCGTTCTCCGGAACTACGGTTTCCTTGAGGAGTAGCTTTCCGACGTCCCAGAAGGGCTGCCTTATCGGCGGGCCTATCCTGGAGGTCAGCCTCGCCGAGAAGCGTCTGTCTATACCCTTGTAAACCAGCCCGAGAAAGACCCCAAGGACTGGGAAGGTGAAGGCGTAGACGAGTGTTTCGAAATTCACTCTCTCACCCCCAGCTCTTCCCTAAGCTTCCTTGTTTTTTCGACCGCCTTCCTGTGGAGAGTCGCCGGGTCGATTATCCTGCCGTCCTCGTCCCTCACAACGGCTATCCTGTCGTTACAGCACATGCACGGGTCGATGTAGGCGACTACTATGGGTATGTCCGCCACCTCCGCCCCGAGGAGGAGCGGGGCCCACGTGTTGATGTTGTTGTAGCTCGGCGCTATGACCTTCCACACCGCCGGCCCGTCCCTCTTTCCGTCGAACTTGAGGTAGTGTATGACCTCACCGCGCGGTGCCTCGTGCGCTCCTATGGCTTCGCCCTGGGTTCTCCTTATCTTGGCGAGCAGGGCGACGTAGTTCGGGATTGCCATGAGCTTGCCCTCGGGGAGTTCGTCTATGCAGTATTCGATGATGTCAAGGCTCTGGTCTATCTCGTAGAGCCTCACCATGGTGATGTCGTAGGCGTCCCCCCTGGCCTCGCCGACGATGTCCTGGGGAACCACCGCGCGGACGTCTATGTCAGCGTATGCGTCGTAGGGTATGTCCTGCCTGATGTCCATCCTTACCCCTGCCGCCCTTGCAACCGGCCCAACGGCGTTCAGTTCGAGCGCCATCTTCTTGGAAAGCTGGGCGACACCCCTCGTCCTAGCCTTGTAAACCGGATCGGAGAGGAAGACGTCCTTCATCTCCTGGTTGAATGTGCGGTAGTAGCTTATCATGTCCTTGATGGCCTTTATGTGGCTCTCCTTGATGTCCCTTCTAACACCGCCTATCATGAAGACGGAGTAGTTTATCCTGTTGCCCGTGAGGAGCTCCAGTATGTCGAGAAGCCTCTCCCTGCCCTTCCACGTCCAGAAGAGGAGGGAGTCAAAGCCCATCTCGTGCGCCACGACGCCGAGCCACAGGATGTGGCTGTGTATCCTCTCCAGCTCACCTATTATCGTCCTGATGTACTGGGCCCTGGGCGGCGCCTCTATCCCGAGGGCCTTCTCGGCGGTAACCACGAAGGCGTATGGGTGCGATATCGAACAGATTCCGCATATCCTCTCGGAGAGGTAGAGCGTCTGGATGGCGTTCCTCTTCATGCCCATGTACTCTATTCCCCTGTGGGCGAAGCCCCTCTTGACGTCGACCTCGACTATCTTCTCACCCTCGACCTTCGCCTCGACCCTTATTGGCTCCTTCAGTGCGGGGTGAATGGGTCCAACGGGGACGTAATACTGAGTCTTGGCCATCAGTCCTCACCCCTCATCTTCCTTATCTCGTTCACGCTCCGGTGGGTGTGCTTGATCATGTCCTCGACGCCGTACTCGTCCCGCCTCCACGGGTACTTGCCCTCCGGCCAGTCGTCGGGCAGGAAGAGGTGCCTCTTGTTCTTCAGCCCCTCGAACTCAACGCCGAGCATCTCCCGGATCTCACGCTCGTTGGTCTCGGCACCCATCATGAGGTCGGTTATCGTCGGAAGAACCAGGTTGTCCTTGGGGAGGTCAAACTTGATGGTGATGCTCAGTTCGCCCCAGGGGTGCGTGTGGAAGACCCCGAAGGAGTATATCATGGTGAGGGTTTCTCCGCCCTGGTCTTCGCCGGCTATGAAGTGAAGGTGGGGATAGTCTAGGGCAAATATGGCTTCGACGGCCTTCCTGAAGGCGTCGGGCTTTATGGTGATCCACAGCTCCCTGTACGTTCTCTTCCTCTTAACGCCCTTGGTGTACTCCCTGACCTCGTGGGAGAGCAGTGCCTCCCCCAGCGTCTCCTGGAGCTTCTTGAGTACCTCTTCCACGCTTACAGGCTCTTTCATTTCTTCTTCCCCTCCAGCTCTTTTTCCAGCTTCTCTATCTTGAGCCAGGCCTTAACCACGCCGTCTATTATCGCCTCTGGTCTCGGTGGACAGCCCGGAACGTAGACGTCCACGGGTATTATCTCGTCTATCGGGCCCGCTATGTTGTAGGAGTCGTAGAAGACGCCGCCGCTGGTCCCACAGTTCCCGACAACGACGACAGCTTTGGGGTCGGGCATCTGCTCGTAGACGCGCCTGAGCTTGTCCGCGAAGTCCCTTGGAATGGCTCCGGTAACGAGGAGCACGTCCGCGTGCCTGGGACTTCCGACGAGCTTGATTCCGAAGCGCTCCACGTCGTATCGGGGAGTAAGCACGGCGACTATCTCAATGTCGCACGCGTTGCAGCTTCCTCCCGAGGCATGGAAGACCCATATTGAGCGCTTAAAGTTGGTGAGCTTTCCCATTCACACACCCCCCACGAGGACGAAGAGTATTATAGCACCGAGCCCGAGGTACCAGAGTATGTAGTCCCTGAGGTCTCCGGTGTGCATTCTCATGAGGACGCTGTAGTAGCCCTTGAGTGCTTCGATGAAGCCCCAGTATATGTCCCCGGCCCTTACCCTGATATCCTCCACGTCCTCCACGGCGTTGCCGCTTATGAACGGCTTCACCTGCTCCGTGTTGGGCTTGTAGCTCCTGTTACCCCTCGAATAGATGAGGTAACCGATGATGGCGAAGATAACCAGGAACGCCAGCCAGACTATCGGGTTCCAGAAGCCCGACGGCGACTTCAGTGTAAGGCTCTCAATCCAGGTCATGGTAGACCACCCCACGTCTGGTAGCTGCTCAGCTTCAGCAGCGCGTCAACTGCCGGGTACACCAGCTTGTCCAGCACCACGTTCGGGAACAGACCGAAGAGGATACACAGCGCCGCGAGGATTAGCATTGCCACCACCATGCTTCTCGGAACCTCCTTCACGTCCTCGTACTTCTTGACCGGCGGTCCGAGGAAGGCCGAGGCAAAGACCTTGACGAACGACGCTAGGGTCAGGACGCTCGTGACCATTGCGAATACCGCGAATATCGGGCTGAGCTGGTAGGATGTTTCGTAGATGAGGAACTTGCTCGCGAAGCCGTTGAAGGGTGGTATTCCGGATATTGCCGCGGCTCCAACGATGAAGGCCACCGTGGTGTAGGGCATCTTCCTGGCGAGGCCACCCATCTCGTTGAGGTTCCTCGTCCCGGTCACGTAGAAGAGCGCTCCGGCGGTCATCAGCAGGAGGCTCTTGTAGATGATGTGGTTGATTATGTGGAATATACCTCCGGCCATGGCGTCCCTTCCGAAGGCTGCAAGCTTGGCCGGGTCGTTGAGGACTGCCAGGCCAACGCCGACTCCGAGGAGCATGTAGCCGGTCTGAGAAATCGCGTGGTAGCTCATGAGCCTCTTGACGTCCTTCTGCACGAGTGCCATGGTGACGCCTATGAACATCGTGAGTACTCCGAGGATGCTCATTATCCACCCGAGACTGCTCATGCTCACCGTGATGTTCCCGAAGAGGCTGAAGCTGACCCTGAAGAGGGCGTAGAGGCTCGCGTAGGTCGCCACCAGCAGGGTTGGGTTGATTCCCGAGGGAACTTCTGTGTACGCATCGGGAACCCAGTGGTGGGTCGGCACCGAACCGCACTTCATCGCGAAGGACGCGAAGAGTATTCCAAGGGCTATCATGTCAACGGTGTTGAAGCTTATCTGGGTGCTCAGGTAGGCTATGTTGAGGTTTCCGTACTGGCCGTAGAGCAGGCCTATGGAGAACAGCACCATCAGCGAGGCGACCGCGCTGACTATGAGGTACTTGATTCCAGCCTCGCTTGCCTCTCCCCTGTAGTTTCTGAAGCCCACCAGTGCCGAGCCAGCTATTCCCGCTATCTCCAGGAACACGAAGAGGTTGAACAGGTCTCCCGTGAGAACCATGCCGAGGATTCCGACCTCCAGCAGGAGGAGCAGCGCGTAGTACTTCTCAAGGCCCGTCTCGTTTCTGACGTGGCTGTACGAATAGAGGGCTCCGACGAAGCTCATGAGCGTTGCCGAGAGTGCCATGAAGGCCCCTATCGCGTCGACCTCGAAGATTATCCTCACCGGAACCCTGTACCCTGAGGGCAGGACGAGGGTCGGTTTGTCCGCTCCGAAGACGTACACCATCATGCCCTGAGCGAGCACCTGTCTAACGAGAAGGAGCGCCATTCCCAGGGTTGCGCCGGTGATGATTATCGCCCAGACGGCCGGAGCACTGCCCTTCTTCTTCAGCAGAGGCGCTACAAACGCCCCGAAGAGGGGCACGGCTATCATGAGTGCCGGTAGGTGCTCGATCATCCTTTCAGCCTCCTGACCTTTGTAACGTCAAGGGTTCCGTAGTGGCGGTAGATGTTAACCGCGAAGGCGAGCATGAGGGCCGATACGGCGACGCCTATGACGATGCTCGTCAGGGTTAATGCTTGAGGCGTTGGCAGAACCATGTTGTTGGCTGCCTCCTTCGGCGCCATGGTGTATATCGGGGCGTAGGCGCCTTTGACGTAGCCGAGGGCTATCAGGAACAGGTTGACGGCTCCCTCAAGGATCTCAATGCCTATGACGACCTTGATGAGGTTCCTCTTGAAGCCTATAGTGTAGAACCCCACCGCCAGCAGGAGCGCCACGACTATGAAGGGGAGGTTGACCAAAATCACGTTATTCATTCTTCTTCACCCCCAGGAGGAGGTAGAATACCAGGATTATGCTCGTTAATCCGGCCAGAACCTTTGTTCCGACGAATATGTTCATGTACGGCAGCGTTCCACCTGTGTTCAGGTACCCCGGGTTTATTCCGAGCGGGGTGGGCTCGCCGAAGAGCGGAAACCCGCTGTTTGCTATGACGTTCTTGAAGAACGTGTACCCCATGAATCCGAGTGCCGCCGTTCCCAGGAATCCGAGGGCACCTATGCTCTCGAAGGTACTGAGCGGGACCTTGGAGAAGGTTCTCCTGATGTCATCGTACTTGTTGGCCACGATGAGGAGCGCAAGGCCGCTGGCGAAGACTGCCCCTCCCTGGAAGCCGCCTCCCGGGGTGAGGTGACCGTGGAGGATGATATACGCTCCGAAGGTGAGTATGAGCGTGGCCAGGTACTTCGTGGTGGTCTTGATGATTACGGTGGTCATGTCGTCACCTCCCTCCGCCTGAGGGCCATCAACACACCGGCAACGGCCGTGAACAGAACCGTCGCCTCACCGAGGGTATCGAACCCCCTGTAGTCGAAGACTATGCTCGTGACCACGTTGTTGGCCGAGGCTTCCTCCTGGGCATGCTGGATGAAATAGGAGTCCATATCCTTGTGAACCGGCTCTCCGAAGGGCCTGAGGCTCGCCGCCGCTACCAGGAGGAACAGCGTGAAGCCTATGAACGCAAAGAGGCCGAGGGCCTTCCTCATTCTACCACCTCCTCGTCGGTGGTGTTCTTAATCGCCAGCAGGTACATCGCGGTCGTCAGGCCGGCCCCGACACCAGCTTCGGCGATGGCAACGTCTGGCGCTTGGAGTATGTAGAACTCCAGTGACAGTATCAGGCTGAAGACGGCCATCGCGATGACTGCCGAGATCAGGTTCTTGAACCTGATAGCCGCTATCGCCGAGACCAGAAGCCCCAGCCCGGCCAGAACCTGGATCACCCAGAAGAGCTCCTCGAAGTTCATAGCCTTCCCTCCAGCTCGTCTATAACGGCCCCGTAGGGCCTTATCCCCGACTTTCTGGCCGCTCTACCGAGGGCGTGAGCTCCAACCGGGTTGGTCAGCACCAGGAATATGAGAACCAGCGCCGAGTGGATTCCTATGGTCACCCATGCCGGGTTCTTGGCCACCCAGTAGTAGTTGTATATCGAGTAGCTCACCGTTGCGAGCACTATGAATATCGTCCCGAAGGTCGTACACTTCGTCGCCGCGTGTATCCTCGTGTACACGTCCGGGAAGCGGAGGATACCGACGCTTGCCAGGAGGTTGAAGAAGACTCCTATTGCCAGGAACAGCCCTATGATCCATTCTATCACTGGCTCTCCCCCCCGGTCTCGTAGATTACTCCCACTCTCTTTCTTACCAGATAGCGGGCTATGTAGAGCGTTGCGATGTAGCTCAGAACCGCGTAGACGAGTGCAACGTCTATGAAGACCGCCTGCCTGGTTATGACGCCGTAGAGAACCATGGCACCGGCCGTTGTTGTCGTCATGGAATCGAGGGCCACTGCCCTGTCCGGAATCGTTGGGCCCGCCAGGAGCCTTATAAGTGTCAGCATGGCTGAGAACAGGAGCAGTATCATGGCCCACATGAACATTCCATCGACCGTCATTCCGCAATCCTCCTTGCCCATTTTGGAAGATATCCACACAGCTCCTCCGGAGTGGGCTTCTCCTTTCCGGGCGGAACGTTTATCCAGTGGACGTAGAAGTTGCCCTCCTCGTCTATCTCCAGGGTGAAGGTTCCCGGTGTCAGTGTTATCGAGTTGGCGAGGAGAGTCTTGCTCTCGTCTCTGGTCAGGCCGGGGGATATTTTGACTATTCCTGGCCGTATCTTGCCCGTTATGACCCTGTAGGCGACATCAAGGTTGGCCTTGGCCATGGCGAAGAAGAACGGCCCTATGGCGTAGACTATGAACAGCAGCCACCTCTTCGGGTTGAAGAAGTAGCTCAGCTTTTCGTCCATGACGTCCTTTGTGGCGTAGCCGATGATGGCCGCTATTACAATCCCTGCAACCAGCTCCCCCGGGCTCCAAGCGATGACGTTGCCGGAACCCGCTGTGAGGAGCAGATAGACGATAAGGGACCACAGGAACGGTGTGGCAAACCCCATTTTCCCACCTCAACTTTAGGTTTTAAACCCTTATCGGGCGTATTTTCCCGAAATCTCAAGTGAGCATTGGCCAAATCTTTATAAATGGATTTCTAAAACAAATGGTTAACAACCTGAAATTTGACAAACAGAAACAGCACAATGCTTTACGTAAGTACAAAAAACGGCTCTCTGTAGTATGTTTATGGATACGGATGTTCAGAAAAGAGCATCAGAACCCATGGAGGAAAACATGAGAAAAGAAATGTAACTACTTGGAACCTTCCTTCTTTGCGGCTTCCTTGGCCTTCTTCTGCTCCTCCATCTTCTTCTTGAGACCTTCAATCTCGTCCTCCTTGAGCCAGCGCAGGTTGTCGTCGTACTTGTCCGTCGTTGCCAGCAGGAACTCGTCGCTCATCCAGAGGGCGTTGACCGGGCAGACGTCCACGCACTGCTGGCAGAAGACGCACCTTCCGAGCCAGAAGGTGACCTTCCTGACCTCCGGGACGTACTCTATAACCCCGGCGGGGCAGACCATGACGCAGAGCCTGCAGCCGACGCACTTCTCGACGTCGTAGTTGAGTTTGCCCCTGAAGCCCTCCGGCGTTGGAACCGGCTCGCTCTCGGGGAAGGGGTTGGTGGCGGGCTTCTTGAGGAGGTTGCCGAGCACCGTTGAGAGGGTCGGTGGAACCTTCATGCTATCACCCCCAGTGCGTCAATGGCGAGTAGCAGTGCCCCAACTATGCTCGCCGGCAGGAGCCTCGTCCAGAACAGGTTCACCGCCTGGGTTATCCTGAGCCTCCCCGTTATTGCCCTGAAGACGCTCATGCTCACGAAGAGAACCGCGAAGACCTTGAGCGTGTGGAAGAGCAGGTCAACGATTATCCCCGCTATTCCGCCAAGCCCAATGTAGCCGGAAATCCCCCAGGGGAAGAATATCGCCACCACGAGGCTCGCGCTGACGAAGGCCTTTATGGCGTTGGCAAGCTCGAAGAGGGCCAGGTGTCTTCCGCTGTACTCGGCCATGGGGCCTTCAGCGAGCTCGGTCTCCGCCTCAGGGATGTCGAAGTATCCCACCTCTATCTCGCTCGCCAGCCAGGCGAGGAAGACCACGAGCAGTATGAACGTCCCGATGAGGCTGAGGGGGGTGCCCAGCTCCCATATGCTGTGCTCGTAGAAGGTGCCCATGCTGAATGGTTTGGTGACTCCGAGCTCGCTGAGGCGCCAGAGTATTGTGAAGAGTGCCAGCATCATTGGCCCTTCCCTGGAGACGAGGACTATTATCTCCCTCTGGGCACCTATCTGGGCGTAGGGCGAGCCCGAACTGATCGCACCGATTACCCTGAGGAAGCCGATGAGGGTCAGCAGGTATATGAAGAGTATCACGTCTCCTTTGGTTCCGAAGAGGGGCTCAAAGCCGAGCGGAGTGTATGCGAGCAGTGCTATTGATGTCGCGAGCGCCATGACAGGGACCAGCTCGAAGAACCTGTTGGCGTCTCTCGGTATTATTGACTCCTTGCCCACCAGCTTGAGGAAGTCGTAGAACGGCTGGAGCAGGGGAGGGCCAACGCGGCGCTGCATCCTTGCTACCAGCTTCCTGTCTATACCTCCCCACAGCAGCGAAGCTGAGGACACGTAAACGTAAATCCCTATGAAACCGAGGGTAGCGTAGAGGACGTTCATGGTGCACCACCCCTTGGGCAGCCAACGCCCACAACTTCGGGCCTCGCCTTAACGTTCGGGTTCAGCTCCTTTGTCTTCTCTATGGAGAGTCTCAGGAGGTCTTTCTCGGTGAGAACCATTTTCCTCCCCGTGTTCGCATCGATAACCGCGACCCTGTCGGTACAGCTCAGGCACGGGTCTATCGAGGCTATCGCCACTGGGACGTCCGCCACCTGCTCGCCGACCAGCGCCCTAGCTATCGCGAACAGGTTCGGGAAGGTCGGCTCACGCATCTTCCACTTCGCCGGAACGTCCTTGCCCTTCTGTCCCATGACGTAGTGGATGAGCTCTCCCCTCGGGGCCTCGTACCTTCCGATGCCCTCTCCGTCCGCTTTCTTGAGCTGGAAGAGGAGTGCGTTGTCCTTCGGCACGGCCTTTATCTTACCCTCTGGCATCTGGTCTATTGCCCTCTCAATCAGCTCCATGCTCTGCCAGAGCTCCCCGACCCTGACGACCATCCTGTCGAAGACGTCCCCCTTGATGACACCGGTGAACTCCTTGGGGGTTATCGGCTTCACGCCGAGGTCGGGGTAGACGCCGAGCTTCTCGTTGTAGCGAACGTCCTTCTTCACGCCGCTTCCCCTCGCTGTTGGGCCCTGGGCGCTGTACTCGATGGCTATCCTCTTGGGAATAACTCCGGCGTCTCTGAGCCTTGCCTCGACCGTCGGGTCGTAGAGGAATATCTCCTCTATCTTCGGCATAACCTCGTTCCTGTAGTTCTCTATCATGTCAAGTATCGCCCTGATGTGCTTCTCTTCGAGATCCCTCCTCACTCCTCCGATGGTGTTGATGGAGTAGTTGACCCTGTTGCCACCGATGGCCTCCAGGATGTCCATGACCCGCTCGCGAGCGAGCCAGCTGAGGTGCAAAACGGTGTCGTAGCCTATGGCGTGACCAACCACACCGAGGTTGAGCAGGTGGGAGTGGATTCTTTCCAGCTCGCCGACGATGACGCGGATGTACTCGGCCCTCTCGGGAACCTGGATGCCGGCCATTTCCTCAACTGCCCTTGAGTAGGTGTGGTTGTGGGAAAAGGAGCAGATGCCGCATATCCTCTCCGCCAGGTAGAGTATCTGGATGTAGTTCCTTCTCATGGCTATCCATTCGAGCCCCCTGAGGTTGTAGCCGAGCTTGACGTCGACGTTGATTATCCTCTCACCGTCGAGCGTGATGATGAACTTCTCGGGCTCCTCCAGTGCCGGATGAATGGGTCCGATGGGTATCTTAACCCAGTACTCAAGCCTTCCGTTCATTTTGAGCCCTCCCTCTTCATCTTGTACGGGTGGCCTGCGTTCTTCACCATCTCGGGCTTGATTCCGGTCTCATCGAGCCTCAGCGGGTAGATTCCCTCCGGGAAGTCGTCGGGTAGGAAGAGCCTCCTTGGATCGGGGATTCCCTCGAAGAACAGCCCGAGGAACTCCTGGTTCTCCCTCTCGTAGGGCAGTGCGCTCGGGAACACATCTGTGACCGTTGGGAGCTTCGGGTCGTCCTTCGGAACGCTCGTCCCTATGATGAGCGATATGCTCTCGCCCTCCTCCCAGAACAGCTCCATGTGGTACTTGGCGAGCAGTTTATCGCCGGCATCCATTCCGATTATGATGGAGAACTGTGCCCTGGGGTCGAGCTCTTTGATGAACCCCATGGCGTCGTGGAACTTCTTCCTGTCTATCTCGACCCAGACGCGCCTCTTCGGGTGGGGCATCTTGTTCTCGCTCACCCGTATCTCCGCCTCGGGAAACCTCTCGCCAAAGGCTTTAACGAACTCGTCAACGTTCATTTTTTACCCCCCTCAATCTTCTCTATCAGCTTCTGCAGGCCGAGTACGACGCCGTAGAGTATCGCTTCCGGCCTCGGCGGGCAGCCGGGTACGAAGACGTCCACCGGTATGTGCTTGTCCAGCGGCGCGTTGGTGAAAGGGCTCTCGAAGAACACGCTTCCGCCGGTGGGGCACGCGCCTATGGCCACCACGACCTTGGGGTCTGGAGTCTGCTCGTAGACCAGCTTGACCCTCTCAAGGCTCTGGTCTGTTATCGGGCCTGTTACGAGGAGGACATCGGCGTGCCTCGGCGTTCCGACGAGCTTCACACCGAAGCGCTCCGCGTCGTACCTCGGCGTTAACGCGGCTATTATTTCAATGTCGCAGCCGTTGCAGCTGCCGCTGTTCACGTGGAACACCCAGGGTGACCTGCCTATATACCTGCAGAGCTTGGATATCTCCTTCTCCAGCCTCTCGCGCTCCGAAGGGCTGGAACCACTCACATGAGTTTCGTGGGCGTGAACTTTAATGGCCATTCATCTCACCCCCACACTATCAGCGCTCCAACAATTATCGCGGTCGTGACGAGCAGGTAGCTGACGTAGTCGCTCAGCAGTCCGGTGTGCTCCCTGCGGAAGATGAGGAACATCCTGTGGATTCCCCTTATGAGGCCCCACATGACGTGCCTTCCGGTGACGTAGCCCTGGAAGTGCTCGAACTGCGGGATGACCTTGTCCTGATCCTCACCGCTGAGGAACACCTTGGTTCCGTCGCCGGCTCTTCTGGTTCCAGTGCTTGAGCGCTCGGCCCACTTGTAAATCGCGTACGAGATGAGCAGGCCTATGATGAAAACGTAAACGAAGTAGAGTGCATCCCAGTAGCCGAACATTTCACGCACCCCCCAGCACGGCTGATATGTACGTTCCAGCGTTTTCGAGCATCTTTGCGGCTGGTATCATGATCCTGTCGCTGATGAACCACGGGAAGAGCCCCATGAGGACTATTACCGCCACGAGGATGAGCATCGGAACGAGCATGGCCTTTCCTGGCTCCCTGGCGTTCATGACCCTCTCGCTGGGCCTGCCCAGGAAGGTGAAGAGAACCTTCACGTAGGCCGCCAGACTGAACGCGGTTCCTATCACCGCTATAACCGCCACCAGCGGGTTGAAGAGTGCGGAGCTTTCGTATATCAGCCACTTGCTGGCAAAGCCGTTGAGCGGCGGAAGGCCGATTATCGCCGCGGCGCCGACAAGGAAGGCGAAGCTCGTGATCGGCATCTTCCTCGCTATGCCGCTCAGCTCGTTGAGGTTCTTGGTTCCCAGCTGGTGTATGACCGCTCCGGCGACCAGGAAGAGGAGGGCCTTGATGACCGCGTGGTTGACGGTGTGGTATATCGCTCCGGCGAGGGCGATGTTCCCAACGTCGCTTCCGTAAGCGGCGAGGCCGATTCCTGTGCCGAGGAGGATGTAGCCGATCTGGCCGACGCTGGAGAAGGCAAAGAGCCTCTTCATGTCGGTCTGGATTATGGCCATCGCGTTTCCGACTATGAGCGTCGCGCAGGCGAAGAGTATGATTATCCAGCCTATCGTTCTGGCGTTAACTCCGGCGCTGAAGACGCTGAAGGCAAGCCTGGCCAGTGCGTAGGTTCCACCTATCTTGATGACGAGGCCGGAGAGCATCGCACTGACCGAGCTTGGGGCGGCCGGGTGTGCATCGGCGAGCCACATGTGCACCGGGACGGCGCCGCTCTTGAAGAGCAGCCCCCCGAGGAGCAGGCCGAGGGCAACCTTTGCCGTGAACGTCGGGTTCTCGGCTATCATCTTCGCGAGGTAGGCCATCGTCAGCGTTCCGTACTGGCCGTAGAGCAGCACTATTCCGAGGAGGATGAACGAGCTGGCGAGAGAGCCGACGAACATGTACTTTATGCCCGCCTCGATGCCCTCCCAGGTGTCGTTCCTGAAGGCGACGAGGGCGTAGCCGGCTATACCCATTATCTCCAGGAAGACGTAGAAGTTGAAGAGGTCGCCGGTTATGGCTATGCCGAGCATTCCGACCTCAAGGACGAGCACCAGGGCGTAGTACTTCTCAAGCCCCGTGTCGTGCCCCATGTACTCGCTGGAGTAGAGCACGGCCACGAATGCTATGAACGCCACCATCAGGACGAAGAGCGCACTGAGGAGATCTACCTCCCAGACTATCCTTATCGGGAAGGAGACTCCGTTTCCGAGGGGACTCTTCGCTCCGAGGGTGTATACCAGTATCTCTCCGCTCTTCCAGACCGTGTTGAACAGACCGGCCGCGACGCCGAGGGTGATGGCGGTTACGAGTATTGCCCACAGCTCCCTGGCCTTCCTTCCCACGAGGCCAACTATGGGCAGGGAGAATGCTCCGAAGAGCGGGACTATGATGAGGTATGGTATCAGCCCGTTCATCCTCTCAACCTCCTGAGCTTGTTAACGTCGAGGCTTCCGTAGTGTCTGTAGGCGTTTATCGTGAGGGCCATGGAGAGGGCAAGCACACAGACGCCGATGACTATGCTGGTGAGCGTGAGCGCCTGCGGAATCGGGGCCACCATTGCGCTCTTTACCGTCTCATAGCCCGTGTAGATTGGTGCCGTCGGTATCTGGCCTGCCTCTATGCGGTATCCGAAGCTTATGAGGAGCAGGTGTATGCCAGAATCGATGATGTTCAGCGCCAGTATGAGCTTGATGAGATTCCTCTTGTAGAGGAGGGCGTAGATTCCCATGGCTATCAGCAGGAATGCCGTGATGAACTGGAATGGTATCATTCGTTCCACCTCCTGAATGCCGCTATTGCAACCATCGCGCTGACCAGTCCCGCAAAGACCTTCAGTCCCACGGCGAGGTTCATTATCGGCAGGTATCCGGCCGAGAGCAGCGTTCCCGGCTGGCCGTTGAAGACCGGGCCGCTGTGCCACAGGATGTTGTAGAAGAACGCCACACCAAGGCCGAGCATGGCCGCTCCGAGGAACACCAGACCCCCCAGGCCTTCGAGGGCTGAGTAGAGGTGGTGGTTGTAGCGCCTCTTCATCTCGCCCAGCCCGAAGGCTATGAGGAACAGTATTCCTGCTCCCGCTATCGTCGCTCCACCCTGGAAGCCGCCTCCCGGGGTGAGGTGACCGTGTGAAACAACGTAGGCTCCGAAGATTCCTATGAGAGGTATCGTTGCCCTCGCGGTCGTCTTGACTATGAGTCCCATGTCACTCCCCATCCTCATCCCTCCTCCAGGGCCTGAGAAGCGCAACCGCTCCTGCTATGGCTGTGAAGAGAACAGTCGCCTCCCCGAGGGTATCGTAACCACGGTAGTCGAAGACTATGTCGGTGACTATGTTGGTTCCGCCGACTTCATCAACACCGTGCTCGATGTAGTACTGGTCGGTGTAGCGGTAGGCCTTCCAGTCCTCACCGCCGAGGCCGAACTTTATCCCCGTTGAGGGGCTCGCAACGACGAGCAGCACCCCAAGGAGGAACAGCAGTGCGAGAGCTCCGAACGTCTTCTTCATGGTCCCTCACGCTCCCATCTCTCCGTTTTGGCGATTCCATACACGACTATGGCCGTAACGACGCCTGCTCCAACCGCGGCCTCGGCTATCGCGACATCCGGAGCGTGGAGCATGTAGAACTCCAGGCTGAGGAGCAGGCTCATCGCCGCCGAAGCTATGGCCGCACTGAGCAAGTCACGCATCGTTATCGTGATGTAGGCCGCTATGAGCACGCCGAGGAGTATTCCGAACTGTATCGCCATGTCAATCGAGAGGACATTCATTCGACACCACCCCTGAGCTTGTTCTCGTAGGCATCGATGACCGCCTTGGCGGGCTTGTATCCGCTGAGGTGTGCTGCCTTCGCTATCGCGTGCGCCCCCGTTGGATTCGTGAGGAGGAGCGCCACCAGTGCCACGAGGCTGTGAAGCGCCATCTGGAGGTACTTGGGGTCTCCGGTAATGCGGAGCTGGTAGGCGGCGTGAACTACCACCGCCAGAACCGCGAATATCGTCCCGAAGGTGGTGCACTTGGTCGCCCCGTGGAGTCTGGTGTAGACGTCGGGGAACCTGTGGAGCGAGAAGCTGCCCAGCAGGTTGAAGACTATGTTTATCGCGAGGAATGCGTAGATGACGTACTCGATCACTCCAATCCCCCCTGGAGGTATTTGGCTATGGCCAGGGTCCCCACGTAGCTCAGAAGGGCGTAAACGATGGCGATATCGATGTATATCGTCCTGTCGTAGGCCGCCCCGAGGAGGATCATTCCGGCAACGATCAGCGTGTTGAGCGTGTCGACTCCGACGACCCTGTCGGGCACGCTGGGGCCAAAGAACACCCTGAGCAACGCCAGAAATGCTCCGATCATGACTATGACCGCGGCATAGAAGAACTCCGGTGCTATCATCTTCCCAGCCTCCTCGCCCATTTTTCAAATGGACCTGCTATAACCTCGGAGCTCTCCGGCTCCTTCTCCGTCACGTTTATCCAGTGGACGTAGAGGGCCTTCTCCTCCGGGCATGCGTCTATCGTGAGCGTTCCGGGGGTGAGCGTTATTGAGTTGCTGAGTATTGTGTACTGGGCGTCGTTCTCAAGCTCTACCGGAACGCGGACGATTCCGGGCTTTATCTTGCCGGTTATGACGCGGTATGCAACGTCGAGGTTGGCTTTGACCATGCCCCAGAAGAGCGGGCCGATGGCGTACACCACAAAGCCCACCCACTTTGCCGGGTTGAGGAAGCGGGATGCCTTTTCACCTATGACGTCCCTGGTTGTGAAGGCGATTACTCCCGAGAAGATCAGTCCCGCGATAAGCTCTTCGGGGCTCCAGAGTAATCCTTTACTGCCCGCTGTGAGTACCAACCAGAGCACGAATGACCAAATGAATACAGCGATGAAACTCATTGTTCCTCCCTCCTCTCACTTGATACAGGCTCCACAGCCCTGTGTTTCGTCATTTTTCAATTGAGATTTCGTTATTTGTTTTAAAAGGGTTTTTTGAAGCTTAGAATTGAAAGTAAAGGTCTGTAACCTCTCGTTATTAACCAAAAGTTAAATACCTGCGTCGGATCGTGAAAAAGGGCTGTAAGAAATTCACTGGACTCTGTGCTCCGTTGCTGGACTTCTGTGGTTCAGAACAGCCTTTTAGTGACCTTAGGGGCGTAAAAATTACCCAAAGCTTTATATACCCTCGGGGTGACCCACTACTGGGACTCTTCTTGGAGGTTTCCCTGAAGAGCCCTGAAAGTTGAAAGAGTTGGTGTTAGATATGTATGGAGATGGATTTGGCGGTGGCTACGAAGCCCCTGTTAAGGTTGGAGAAAGGTACAGAGTTAGGATCGAGAGCCTTGGAAAGGGTGGCGATGGTATCGCCAAGATAAAGGGCTTCGTTATCTTCGTCCCGAACACCCAGGTCGGAGACGAGGTTGAGATTGTCATTAACTCGGTCAAGAGGAAGTTCGCTTTCGCGGAAGTCATTGGTTGATTTCCCTTCCCTCTTATTCTTACCTGTCTGCAGGACGTTTTTAAGGCCTTAGGCTAAATGTTTCTCGGTGGTTCTGTGGACGAGAAGTCCGTGATGATCGGAGTTGCAGTCGGTGTTCTGGTTCTTCTGTCACCTGTTATACTCTACTGGACGGTGGCGCTCCTCGATACATCGGGTATCGACTGCTACCTCCCCGATGCACTTTTCATGGCGGTATCGTCATTGGTTCCCGTCCTGATCGTCTGCTCTCTTTCGTTACTCGTTATGAGGCACTACAACAGGCCTAATGAGTGGATAAAGAAGAGACTAACGTTCGTGGCCGTTTTTCTCTTCGCGGCTCTCTTCGTGCTCCTGGCCGTGATAGGTTTTGTGTGAGTTCCCAAACCTGAACCGCACCCTTTTTAAACCCCTGCCCTTAGCCCGCTCCGATGGTAAGGGTTCACGTCGAGACCTACGGCTGCACGAGGAACAGGGCCGATGCGGAGATGATGGAGGCCCTTCTGGTTAGTGCTGGCTACGGGTTAGTGGAGACCCCGGAAAGCGCCGATTACGTCGTGGTGAACACCTGTGCAGTCAAGGACCCGACGGAGAAGCACATGAAGGAGCGCATAAAGGAACTCCTTGATTCCGGTAAAAGGGTCATCGTTACCGGCTGTCTTCCCCACGTTAACCCCGACGTCATAGACCCCCGCGTCTCTGGGATACTCGGTGTCAAGAGCATCGACAGAATAGCCGAGGCTGTAAGCGTGGCGGAGCGCGGTGGGAAGCTGGTGAGCGTCGAAGGCTGGCGTGAGAGGAGCATAGACAAGCTCGAACTCCCCCGCCTCTGGAAAAACGGGGTTGCCTTTGTCGTGCCCATAAGCGAGGGCTGCCTCAACGGGTGCACCTACTGCGCGACCCGCTTCGCCCGCGGGGTTCTCAAGAGCTACAAACCTGAGCTCGTCGTCAAGTGGGTTAAGGAGGCCCTGGCCAGAGGGTACAAGGAAATCCAGCTGTCGAGCGAGGACACCGGCTGCTACGGCTTCGACATCGGGACGAACCTGGCCAAGCTCCTCGACGAGATAACCGCCATTGGGGGCGACTTCAGGATAAGGGTCGGCATGATGAACCCCAACCACGCGATAAAGATACTCGATGAGCTCGTTGACGTCTATCTTGACGGGAAGGTCTATAAGTTCCTCCACCTGCCTGTCCAGAGCGGTGACGATGATGTTCTCAGGAGAATGGGAAGAACGTACACTGTGGAAGAGTTCGAGGAGATAGTTCGAACATTTCGTAAGAAAGTTCGTGACTTGAACCTCAATACAGACATCATAGTGGGCTTTCCGGGAGAGAGCGAAGAGGCCTTCGAGAACACCGTTGAGCTCGTGAAGAGGGTAAGGCCGGACAAGATAAACGTTTCCCGCTATTCACCGAGACCCGGTACGGTGGCGGCCAAGTGGAAGCAGCTCCCCGGCTGGAAGGTTAAGGAACGCTCAAGGGCCCTCCACAGACTCAGGCTCCAGATAGCCCACGAAATAAACCGCTCCTACGTTGGCAGGACGGTGGAAGTTCTCGTCCATGGGGCCGGAGAGAAGGGCGGCGTTGAGGCCCGGACTTTCAACTACAAGGACATAATCCTCGATTCCGGTGAGCCCGGAGAATTCCTACGGGTTAGGGTTCAATGGGCCGGTTCGACGTACCTTAAGGGCACTCCCCTTCACTGAGGCACGCCTTTGGGGAGTATCCAAGATGTCTTGAGGGATTCTCAATAATTTTCAGGTTCTTTTGTAGAACTTACAATTTCAAAAGGTGAACCTGCATGGTTTGCTTTAGAAAACTATTTATACCCCTAAGGGGGAGAAACTATGAGGCTTTATACAGGGGTGGGTCAAAATGAGGAGGAACAATAAGAAGAGGTTAATTCCGCTTGCCATAGCCCTTGCACTTTCCCTCATCAGTGCCGCGCTCGCTGTTCCTGCCATTACCCTGAACGTTCAGGAACTTGGACAGGGAAGCACGGTTATAACGAGCAGCGTTACAAATGCGGACGTCTCGTGGACGCTTGACTCCACGAACCCGGACTACGTTACCGGTGCCACGGTTACGGTCACCACTGATCCTGGGGCTGGAACGATCTATCTGAAGCTCTACAGTGGAACGACTTTAGTGGCCGTTGCCCAGGCGAGTCTGAACGGGTCCGGTACTTATACGCTGACGTTTGCCTCACCGGTGGCCTTGAGCAGTTTTGACACTGTCTATGTGGTCTACCAGGGTGGCTGAAAGTAGAGGAGGCCCTGAATGAATGCCAAGCGCTTTGACTTTCTCTCCATTTTGACGTATTCTATTCTTGTCTTTGTGCTGGGAATCGTTGCTCTGCACTTTATCTTCGGCTTCCAGTATGTCGTTATCCTAACGGACTCCATGAAACCCAATATAAATCCAGACGACATGGTGATTACCCGGCCTGTCTCCCCTGAAGATGTGCATGTTGGTGACGTGATTCTCTATCGTATTGAAATTGGAAATGCAACGTACCGGATAACCCATCGGGTGGTAGACATAAAGACAGACCCGGATGGTAACATTTACTACGTGACTAAAGGTGATAACAGAGAGTATGCTGACCCTTGGAGGGTTTATCCCAGTCAGGTTGTGGGTAGGGTAGTACTCGTTATTCCCCGGGCAGGGGTCATCTGGTACTATACCCCTATCATAATCTTCGGCCTGCTGCTAATAGTGGTGGCCACTCTCGCGTATGATATAGCATGGTCGCTTTTGGAAGAAGAACCGATACGTCCTAAGTCCAGAAAAGCAGACCTGATTGCACTGAGAAGAAAGAAAATAAAGGTTTACCACTATCGGCGTCGTTAAGCCCACTCGTCCTCGGGGATTGCCTCTTTCTTGGCCGGGATTATGCAGAGGAACTCGAATGTCTCGCTCAGAGCCCTGTAGCCGTGCGGCTCGTTGGGCGGGACGTAGAGGAAGTCACCGGCCTTGACGTGGGCCTCCTTGCCGCCGCCGGTTATTATCCCCTCTCCCTTCACGATGAATATCTCGTGCTCCCAGTCGTGGTGGTGGAGCGGTATTTCAGCACCCTTTCTGAGGACGAAGTAGCGCATTGCGTAGTTCTTTGCTCCGAGCTTCGGAGAAACGAGCCACCTTATGGTTACCCCATCAAAACCGGTGTCCTTCTCGGGGACGTCCTTATAGTGTCCTACGAACATGGTATCACCCGGGAGAGATTTTTAGACATTATTATTTAAACCTGCCGAGCTGAAAGCCGGTGATGGCATGCCCAGAAGTCCAAAAGGACTTTAAGCGCGAGGTTTAAACTTTTAGGCGGTGAAAGGTTATGAGGAAGATTGTTTCTGCATTCCTGCTGGTCTTAATAGTCCTGGCGGCTGGGTGCATAGGTTCAACGGGACAGACCACGTCCACACAGACCACTGAGAAGGGCACTGCATCAACGACCCCCGCGTCCCCCTCGGAATCAGGGGGCATTGACTTCACGGCCTACGAAAAGGGCCAGGTTCTCTCCAGATGGTACGACATAGTGGACACGTCGAAGGTCTACGTCAGTGAAGGGTACGAAGACCTTGCAAAGCACTACTTCCCAAACGCTGAAATCCTGCCGGCGAGCCAGTACAACGGTGGAATAGCAATACTTTCCCCCAAGGACGCCCGTCCGGTTCTCAGGGGGAAGCCGATACTGATAACGGTCAACGACTACTTTGGCTACATCGTCTACAAGCTCGGCATCAAGTTTGTCGGAGGAGACAAGGGCATCTTTGCGGCCTTTAACAGTGACGGAAAGCCCTACATCGTATTTACCGGGACGAGCAAAGCTGGAGCTGGAGCCGCCTTGGAATACGCCATGGAGCTTAAGTCGGGTAAGAGCATCAACACCAACGATGTGCTGAGGAGTGGTCAGTTTGAGGGAATCCTCCTCAAGGTCATTGGGGACAACAACTGGAACGGAGTTCCAGATGAGGGTGAACACTGGTATCTGACCTCATTTAAGACGATGGAGCCCTTCATATACTACTGGCGCGTCGTTGATGGGGAGAACGTCACCGTGAAGGGCGGCTTTATCCGGCTCGTCAACGGCTCGACGATATACATCCATGCCCTCGGCTTCAACGTCAGCGTGGAAATAAAGAACCCCAACGGAGCGGAGCTCACCTACGTGATAGAGAACACCAACCCCGGCGTACTCAACATCCCGGCCGGAGCTGAGACCGGTGACACGTGGGTCAGGTTCAGCACCTCGGAGAGCTCTTTCAGGATAGAGGCGGGGAAGCTGGCCAACTACACAGTCCTTGCATTCGGCGACCACAGGTCAGATGGTGGAAAGGAGGTTCCCCCGGCGTTCCTCAAGGTGAGGGATGCCATGAACGCTGACGACGGAGTCTTCATAATAGACGGCGGAGACTTGGTCTATTCGGGCAAGGTTGACGAATGGGGCGAGCTGATGAAGGAATGGAAGTGGAACAAACCGGTCTTCATAGCCGTCGGAAACCACGAGTACCGCGGGGAGGGAATAAACGTCTACCACATGCTCTTCGGCCCGACGGACTACTCCTTCGTCCTCGGAGATTACTACTACATCTTCATGAACAACATAGACCACGACTACGGGCTGAGCGACGAGCAGTGGGGCTGGCTCCAGGACGAGCTTGAAAGGGCTAAGGCCCTTGGCAAGAAGCCCGTCATCGTTATGCACGCTCCACCCGTTGATCCGAGGCCCAGCGGAAACCACGGCATGAACTACATGGACGGGAAGAAGCTCCTCCAGCTCATGAAGACCTACAACGCCTTTGGTGTCTTCAGCCACATTCACATGTTCTGGGACGGCACCATTGAGGGCGTCAGATACATAGTCACCGGCGGCGGTGGGGCGCCGCTCTACGCCAAGCCCGACGAGGGGGGCTTCTATCACTACGCCAGACTCGACATGCTTTCCAACGGCACAATAACGGCTGAGCCCGTGAAGGTGGAGACTTGACCCCGCTCTTCTATTTATTCTATTTATTGCTATATAGAGACTCGCACACGACTATATTCTACTGCGGCAAGATATTTATATGGTGTCGCTTAGCCCCTCCTCGGTGATGCAGGTGGAGCCGTGGTTGCTGGTAACGATCATCCTGGGCTTTTCAATGGCCTGGGCAATAGGTGCGAACGATGCGGCAAATTCCATGAGCACCGCGGTGGGTGCGAAGGCCATAACCCCCAGGCAGGCCGTCATAATAGCCGGAATCCTTGAGTTCACTGGAGCGTACTTCTTCGGAAAGAGCGTTACCGAGACGATAAGGAAGGGCATCCTTGACCCGACCATGATAACCGACCCGAACGTTCTCATCTACGGTTCCGTGGCTGCTCTCATGGCCGCGACGATATGGCTCATCATCGCGACGAAGTTTGGTCTGCCCGTCTCGACCACCCACTCGATCATAGGAGGTATAGCGGGCTATGGAATAGTCTACGCCGGAACGGCCATAGTCAACTGGGGCAAGATGACGCAGGTTGTCCTCAGCTGGATACTTTCCCCGATAGTCGGCGCCATAATGGCTTACTTCATATTTAAGGCCCTGACCAAGAGCATCTTCGAGAGAAAAGACCCCGTGAGGAGCGCCCGCATCTGGTCCCCCTTCTGGATTGGACTGGCCTTCGTGGTCATAGGAACCATGTTCTACATCAAGGTTCTCCACGGGAAGGATCTCAGGACGGGTGTTTTTATGTACGGCATTCCCCTCGGTATAATCGTGTTCGCTGTAACGTACCTTCTCATAAAGCTCCGCTTCCCGAGCAGCGACCCATTCATCGGCGTTGAAGCCATATTCAAGAAGGTTCAGGTCATCACCTCGGGCTATGTCGCCCTTGCACACGGCGCAAACGACGTCGCCAACGCGATAGGTCCGGTCGCGGCAGTGTACGCTGTGGCAACGATGGGGCTGAGCGGCATGCAGGTTCCCGTCCCCAAGTGGATCCTTGCCCTCGGAGGTCTGGGAATAGCGGTCGGTGTCGCAACGTATGGATACAAGGTAATGGAGACCGTCGGGAAGAGGATAACCGAGCTGACCAATACGAGAGGCTTCACCATTGACTTCTCGGCGGCAACGGTTGTTCTGGTCGCCAGCTGGATGGGCCTGCCGATTTCGACGACCCACACCGTGGTCGGAGCGGTCATAGGAATAGGCCTCGCAAGGGGAGTAAAGGCAATAAACAAGAACATCGTTAGGGACATAATAATCTCCTGGTTCGTTACCGTTCCGATCGCAGGTCTGATAAGCGCGGCCATATTCAAGTTCCTTATGATGGTGGGGTGATAGCATGCAGGTCTGGACAAAACTCTTCGCGAAGAGCCCGTTCAAGCCCCTCATAAAGCACGCTGATGTCGTGCTGAACACCGTTGAGACCCTCGAAAAGGCGCTCCAGCACTGGTACGAGGGGGACTACGAGGGGATGAGAAAGATAGCCATCGAGGTCGATCGCCTTGAGGACGTTGCCGACAGGATAAAAGAGGAAATCCGTGACTCCCTCAGCTCGAAGCTCATGATGGCGGTCGCGAGGGAGGACGTCCTAATCTACCTCCACATGCAGGACAAGGTCGCGGATGCTGCGGAGGACACAGCTAAGTGGCTGCTCATCAAGGAGCCCGGTGATCTTCCTGTGGAGGTCAAGGAGGTAATCCTCCAGATGGGCATGGAGAGCATCAAGGCTGCAAAGCTAGTCCACGAGGCCATAGTTCAGATGGACCGCGTCATAGAGAGCGGCTTCACCGAGGGGGAAATAGAGAGGGAGTACGAGATAATCAGGCAGATAGAGAGCGTCGAGAACAAGATAGACGGCCTCGACACGAAGCTCATGCAGCTCGTCTTCGAGAACGCCGACTCACTGAGCTGGGGCGACGGCTTCTACATCCTCAACATCGCCAGAACCCTCAGCAACATCTCGGACAAGGCGAAAGATGCGGCCGAGAGGATAAGGCTCATGATGAACAAGTGAGCCTCTGCTCCTCTATCTTTTTGGAAGAATTGCAAGAGGGAAGAACGAGAGGGTCAGATGGCTATCATCGTCGAGGTCATCTGTATCTCGGACATCTTCCTTATCTTCTCCGTGATGAACTGGTCAAGGTCCTTGAGCGTGTCCGTCTCGACCTTAACAACGAGGTCGTATTCGCCATATACCACGTAAGCCTCCTTAACCTCCGGCATGGCCAGAAGCTTTTCCATAACTTCCCTTTCCTTTCCAGCGGCCGTCACCATCAAAATAAAAGCCGTCACCATGGCTACCACCAAAAGTATTTTATCGGCGGGGTATTTAAGCTTATCGAGGAGTATGTTCGACCACCTGATAAGCAAAGCTCAATTAGGGCGGTTTTACTCTCACCTGAGGGGGCTTGGATTTGAGGAAATCCGCCCCTACGCCAAGGGAACCACGAGCCTCATCTTTGGCGCCCGGTTAGATGAAAAAAACGTCATTATTAAGCTCCAAAGGCCCGACTCGCCGAGGCAGAACTTCGCGAGGGAGGCGAAAATCGTCAGGACGATAGAGCCCTTTGGGATAACTCCTCCGCTCGTGGCCTACGGCGTCTTTGAGGGACTGGAGTATCTCATCCGGGGGTTTGCGGAGGGGGAGATAATATTCCACGCCGACCTCGAAAAACGCCATCTCTTTGAGATAGTTGAAAAAACCGCCCTTCTCGACAGGCTCGGCCTCGACCACGGTCAGATACAGGGCGGCAAGCACATAATAGTTGGCGAGAGCGTTTACCTCATAGACTTCGAAAAGGCCAACTGGAGGAAGCCGAAGAACCTGACCTCGGCAATGGCGATGATCTTCCTCAGCGATAACTACATCTCGCGTCGGGTGAGGGCGAAGTTCGGTATCGATGAAGAATTTTTGGACGAAATGAGGGAGGGGGTCAGGGCCTACAAGAGAACAGGGAGACTTTCAGGCCTTCTGCGTCTCCTTTCTCGCCTTTAGCCTGTCGGCATAGATCGCCAGCAGGGGTATCGCGACTGCCATCGCTATGAGGCCCATCCTGGGGTCCCAGAGGTAGTTGAAGACCAGTATAATCACGACCGCTATGGCTATCATGAGGAACAGATCCCTGTCGTAGAGCCTTGACTTGGCGAGTACGTTCTGCTCCCTCGAAATGTAGGCCAGGTAGAGGGGTATTCCAACGGCGGCCATCGCCACGCCCACGTAGGTCTTGAAAATGAGCGAGACCAGTATTCCAGCCACCAGTATTATTCCAACGGCGTGCTCTTCCTTCATTCTCTCACCTGGACGGGTAGTTATGCTTATATACTTTTAAGGCTCTCTACTAAGTAGGTGATAGCGTTATGAGCGGTATCGAATGGGATGAGAAGACCTTTTCTAAGTTCGCCTACTTGGGCGACCCGGGGATAAGGGAGAGTCTCGTCGCCTACACCCTCACGAAGGCCAGCCTGAAGGAGAACAAGTACGAGAGCACGGTCGTCGTTGAGGATCTGGAGACCGGAGCGAGGCGCTTCATCGAGAACGCCTCAATGCCGAGGCTCTCACCCGACGGCAAAAAGCTCGCCTTCACCCGCTTTAACGAGGAGAAGAAGGAGAGCGAGATATGGGTGGCCGATGTCCAGACCCTGAGCTCCAAGAGGGTTCTGTCCGCCAAGAACGTCCGCTCGATTCAGTGGAACGACGACTCCCGCCGTTTGCTCGTTGTCGGCTTCAAGAGGCGCGACGACGAGGACTTTGTCTTCGACGACGATGTCCCGGTCTGGTTCGACAGCATGGGCTTTTTCGACGGCGAGAAAACCACCTTCTGGGTTCTCGACACGGAGAGCGAGGAGGTCATAGAGCGGTTCGAGAAGCCGAGGTTTTCCAGCGGGATATGGCACGGTAACTCCATCGTCGTGAACGTCCCCCACCGCGAGGGTTCAAAGCCGGCCCTCTTCAAGTTCTGGGACATATACCTCTGGAATGACGGCGAGGAAGAGAAGCTCTTCGAGCGCGTCTCCTTTGTGGCCGTCGATTCCGACGGAAAAAGCCTTCTCCTCCACGGGAAGAGGGAGAAGAAGTACCTCAGCGAGCACGAGTGGCTCTACCTCTGGGACGGGGAGCTTAAGGCGGTCTACGAGGGACCGCTGGACGTCTACTCGGCCAAGCTCGACAATGGGAAGGTCTACTTCCTAACTCCTGATGCAGGCAGGGTGAACCTCTGGCTCTGGGACGGAGAGACAGAGAGGGTCGTTGCCGGCGACCACTGGGTGTACGGCTTTGACGTGGACAGCGGCAGGGCCGTCCTCCTCATAGCCACCGCCACGAGAATAGCGGAGCTCTACCTCTACGACGGCGAGCTGAGGCAGCTCACCGACTACAACGGCCCGATATTCGAAAGGCTGAAGACCTTCGAGCCGAGGCACTTCAGGTTCAGGAGCATTGACCTGGAGATAGACGGCTGGTACTTAAAGCCGGAACTCAAGGAAGGCGAGAAGGCTCCGGTGATAGTCTTCGTCCACGGCGGGCCGAAGGGGATGTACGGCCACCGCTTCGTCTACGAGATGCAGTTAATGGCGAGCAAAGGCTACTACGTCGTCTTCGTCAATCCGAGGGGGAGCAACGGCTATGACGAGGATTTTGCCCTGAGGGTCCTTGAGCGGACAGGTTTGGAAGACTTCCAGGACATCATGAACGGCATCGAGGAGTTCTTCAGGCTCGAACCGCAAGCGGATAAGGAGCGCGTTGGCATAACCGGCATAAGCTACGGTGGCTTCATGACCAACTGGGCCTTAACGCAGAGCGACCTCTTCAAGGCCGGCATCAGCGAGAACGGCATAAGCTACTGGCTCACCAGCTACGCTTTCTCCGACATCGGTCTCTGGTACGACGTGGAAGTGATAGGCCCGAACCCGCTGGAGAACGAGAACTACCGGAAGCTAAGCCCGCTGTTCTACGCAGATAGGGTTAAAGCCCCGATCCTGCTGATCCACTCGCTTGAGGACTACCGCTGCCCGCTCGACCAGAGCCTGATGTTCTACAACGTGCTCAGGGACATGGGCAAGGAGGCGTACATAGCGGTGTTCAAGCGCGGCGCCCACGGCCACAGCATCCGCGGAAGCCCAAAGCACCGCTCAAAGCGCTACAGGCTCTTCATCGAGTTCTTCGAGAGGAAGCTGAAGAGGTACGAGGAAGGCTTCGAGGTGGAGAAGATTCTGAAGGGAGAGGGAAAGGAGGATAATTAGTCTCTCCCCTTTCTTTCCGGTTTCCTCGCCACAACACCGAGCGCTTCCTCGACGCGCCTGACCCCGACGAAGCCGGCCTTCCTCAGTCTTTCCATGACGCCTCTCTGGAGGTCTTTCCTCCGGTACTTTTTCCCGGGGTTGCCGACGTAGTGGAAGAGCCTCCCGCCTGGCTTCAGGACGCGGTACAGCTCGCGGTAGAACTCCTCGGAGTAGAGGTGACCCGCGAGAGAAAAGCGCGGCGGGTCGTGGATCACGACGTCGAAGCTCTCATCGTTGAACCTCTTTACGACCTCGAAGGCATCGCCCTGTATCACCTGAATCCTGCCGCCCGTGAAGAGTTCCCTGCTCCAGGGATTTATCCTGGCGAGCTCAAGCACGTGCGGGTCTTTCTCGACGGTTATGACGTACGCCCCTCTCCTGGCTGACTCTATGGCCGTGTATCCCAGCCCCATGCAGGTATCCAGAACCGTCTCCCCCTCCCTCGGTTTAACCGCGTTCACCTTGTTCCTCGTGTCCTGGAGGGGGTTCACGTCCTTCGTGCGGTGCATCCTTATTCCATTTATCTCTATCGTGGGTGGGATCGTTGGAACGAGCTTGTAGAAGTGCTCTCCGGCTATGGCGGCCTTGTAAACGCCGTTTCTGATAAAGTAAACGCTCCCCTCATCCCTCGCGATCCTCTCCATTACCTCCAGCCCAACCCTCGTGCCGTCCGGAAATATGAACTCCTCCCCCTCAACTGTCACGAGCCACGACCGGCTGGTTTTCCGCAGGTCGAGGTTGACCCTCGCTCCCCCCTTCGTGAGGAGTAACCTCCTTGCCTCCCTCGCGGTCAGAAAATAGAGTTCCTCCATAACTCCCACCGTGCCGTGCTGGGGGGCGGGGAATAAAAACCTAACCCACCACCCTCTCAAAAACGCGCTCGAAGTTCTTGAATGTTATCGCCTCGACCTCTTTTTCGCTGAAGTTCTCCCCCAGCTTTTCAAGGAGGTGGGGTATTCTCGACTCGTCCTCGAAGCCATCGACGCTCTTCCCGCTCCAGCCTGGGAGGTAGTACACGAAATCAAAGCCGAGGCCGACGTGCTTGTAACCGGCTAAATCAACCATATACGCTATGTGCTCCACGTACCTTTCCAGCGTCGCGTGCTCCCTGTGGATGAAGCTCGGAATCGCCACCGCCCCGATGACACCATCGCGCTCCGCTATGGCCTTTATCTGTTCGTCGGTCAGGTTTCTCCTGTGATCGCACAGTTCCCTGGCGTTGGAGTGCGACGCTATAACAGGAAACGCGGTGACATCAAGGACATCCCAGAAGCCGGCCTCGTTGATGTGGCTCAGGTCAACCAGTATCCCGAGCTCCTCGGCCTTCCCGACTACCTCCCTGCCGAAGTTGCTCAGGCCGCCGCCGGTTCTCTCAAAGACGCCGTCACCTATCGCGTTGCGCAGACTCCAGGTGAGGGTCAGAACCCTCAGTCCGAGGCGGTGGAAGACCTCAAGGAGGTGGATGCTCTCCCCTATCGGTTCACCCCCCTCAAGGCCGAGCCACAGGGCGACTCTCCCCTCTTCAATGGCCTTTTTCATTCCCTCCACCGTCGTCACCAGTTCGAAGCGTTCGCTCTCCTCGATGTCCCTTCTGAGGGCGTTGAGGACCTCCAGGCCGTAAACGGTTGCGTTGCTCCTTCTGTCGGGACGGGTCCAGATGGCCATGACGCGCGCCCCTATCCCAGGGGCAAAAAAGCGCTCGAAGTTGTCCTCCAGAACGTGAGTCTTTCCACTACCCCTCTCATCGTAGATGAACGTCGGGAGGTCTGAATGGGCGTCGAATATCATGGCCCCTCACTGGCTCTCCTCTATGGCGACTATCTCCGTCATCGCCTCGGTCTTTATTCTGGGGTCTGGGATGCTCTCGACGATTTCCCGGGCCTCCTCAAACTCCTTTCTCTTGGCCAGCTCAAGTGCGATGGCGCGGAGGGCGTCGCTCTTCTTGCGAACGTCCTTTATAGCCCTTGCGAACTCAAGCGCCCTCCTCAGGCTTCCGAGCTCGGTCAGGATCCGGGCTATCTTCTGCACGTTGGCCTCAGTGAAGTGCGGGTTCTCGCAGTGCTCGAAGGCCCTGTCAACGACCTCCAGGTACTCTATGTTGTTCACCCTCTTCATCCAGAGCGCCACTTCGAGCTCCCCTATGAGCCTCACGACCCCGGCGTACTTCTTCTCAATGAGCGCTAGGGCGTAGTGGTTCCTTCCCTCAAGGAGCGCCCGCCTTATCGATGGAAGACCGACATCGTAGACCGTCTGGGCCAGCTCTATTTTCTTCTCGACGATGGCCGCGCGCTGGTTGACGTGGAGCTTGTCAAATATGTCGAAGGCCATCCTGTAGAAGTCGAGGGCCTTACCCGAGGGCAGTGCGTCCCCGGCCTTCTCAAGAAGCTCGCCTATCCTTATTATGCCGTCGACCTTGAGGTTGTAGCCTACCTCGGCCCCGATTATCGTGTCGAAGGCTATGTTGAAAAGCTCAAGGGCGTTTTCGGGATAACCCGCGAGGGCCAGGTGGTATGCAAGCTCCGAGAGAACGACCCCCTTCTCGATGGGGCTCTTTATACTGTCCGTCACATCCAGGGCCCTGTTGAAGAAGTCCATGGCGTCCTCTTCATACTCCATTATCGCGAGGGAGGAAGCTATCGTTGAGTACGCCACCGCCTTGTTGGCCGGATCCTTGAGCTTCTTGGCTATGTATATGGCGTCCTCTATTATGCTGGGAATCCATTCCTGAGGTCCCCCGTGCTGGTATATGGCAACGGCTATGTCCGTGAGAACCTCTATCTGGTCGAGGGGGTCCTTCAGCTTGTGAACCTTGGACAGGGCCTCCTCGTAGTACCTTCTCTCAACTAACAGTTCTATCTCCTCTCGCGTCGTCATCCTAACTTTTTAGTTTGTTCTAAATCCTTATAAACCTTTGTTGGCCACTCTAAGTGAGGAAAGATGCTGACTCTGGCCCTTTACAACACGTACGACCCTAAGAAGCTCCATGAGGCCCACCTCAGGGCGATAGCCAGGGCTGGCCCGATAGCCTATGCCTACGGCTTCCATCTAGCACTGGTTGGCTTTCCCTTTGAAGGAAAGCCTCTCGACGTTGCCCGGGAGATAAGCTCTCACACCACGATAGGCGAGGGCGGCAGGTACCTCCTTGAGCTGGCCGAGAGAAGCCGCTTTCACCTCCTAGAGTTTCCCAGGAGGGGCTTTCCGCCGCAGTTCGGTGTCCCCGTTGCCACAACGAGAAAGCCGAGCGAAGAGAAGGAGATAACCCCCATCGAGCTTGCGGAGAGGGCTTTGAGGGGCGAGAGTTTCCTCCTCCTGGTCGGCCTTGGCAGGCACGGGCTCCCGAAGGAAATATTTAAGACCGCCCGCTACCATATGGACATCACTGGAAAGAGAGTGAGCCTTGAAACCTGCACCGCGATAGGTGCCATACCTGCGAGAATAAGCACCATCATGGAGGCGCTGAAATGGAGGACTCATGGAAGAAGGATTTAGCGTGGATACTGATAGCCCTGCTGGCCGTTTTCGCCCTCCAGGTGGGCCTTAAGGTGGCCCTTCATACGGACTCGCCCCTCGTGATAGTTGTCAGCGAGTCCATGGAGCCCGTGTTTTATCGGGGCGACGTCGTCCTGCTCAAGGGGATAAACGAGGAGAACATAGACGACGTCCACGTCGGTGACGTTATAGTCTACAAACGGCCCGGTTACGAATACCCAATAATCCACCGCGTCAGGGAGATAGAGACGGTCGAACTGGGTGGGAAGGTCGAGAAGTGCTTCGTGACTTGGGGAGATAACAACTGGGCTCCTGACCCCGACTTCCCAACGCCCTACGGCATGGTGCCCTGCGTGCCTGCCTACGCCGTCGAGGATAAGGCCCTGGTGGTCTTTCCCAAGATCGGCCTGATCCCGCTGATCATAAGGGAACACCTCGGTCTGGGATGATGTGAGGGTAGGTGTCCGAGGGCTCCGATGATGAGCTAATCGGCCCCTGACCCAACGAAAGACAAGGGGGCTCCGCCCCCTTATCTCTCTGTACTCTCAAACCCCCGTAGTGGGGCTTCGCCCCACGGAAAGAAACTTTGCCTGCGCAAAGTTTCATCAAAGTTTGTACGTGCTTTTCAAGTGCTTTATCTCCAGTGGCTTTCACACTCAAACTGACTTTTTTGGATGTGGTTTACTTTCCATAGCGCCCGAAGGGCGCGAAGGAGATAAACCCAGCAGATATCGGCTACTCTACCCAAGAAAGCCAACTACAAGCCTTCCCATTACAAAGCACGTACGAACTGCTCCAAGGCGATTGAATAAAGTCAGAATCATTTGGTCAAGCTTTGCGCAAGCAAAGGTTGCTGGGGGGCTACCGCCCCCACACCCCCAAGAACCTGCATAACAGATTCTTGATGAAAATCTGCTGCAAAGAGCTACAGACTTTTGGTGGAGCTTTTTTTAAAAGCTTCAGCGCCGCTTTCACTGTCGTTCAAGCGTCCTTACGGATGGTGGAAAGGGTGCGTGCTCCTCTAGGATTCCAAATTTTCGTGAGTTACTCACCGTTTGTTGTCCCTTGGTGTTTGCTCTCCTCAAGGCGTCCTTCTGATGCCAGAATAAAAAAGTGAAAAGTGCACGCTCCAGTTTTCGGGTCGGTTGAAAAGAGAAAGAGACTTTTGATCAAACTTGCGCTAGCAAAGTCCGCTCAGTGGTGACCGCTCTCCTCATCGTCGCCTCGGAAGGGCTTGGGCCTCATCATCGCTGGGCTTAAAAACGCTCACGACCTTTTAACTTTGGTGATGTCATGAGGTTTATTCCGCTCATAGTCGCCCGACCCGAGGTTCAGATGGCCATAGACGAGGCGATAATGCGCGCCAGAATAGAGGGAAAAGCTCCCGACACGGTCAGGCTCTACGCCTTCAGTCCGAGCTCGGTGACAATAGGCCGCTTCCAGAGCGTCGTCCACGACGTCAACCTTGGGGAAGCTAAGAGGCTTGGGGTTCCTGTCGTGAGGAGAATAACCGGCGGTGGCTCGGTGTTCCACGACGAGTTCGGAGAGATAACATACTCTGTGGTCGTCGGGGAGGACTACCACCCGATGCTCAGGAACGTCGAGACGAGCTACCGCTACCTCGCAGGGCCCCTCGTCGATGCCCTGAAGGAGCTCGGCCTTGATGCGGGCTTTTCCGGCCTCAACGACATCGTGGCCAACGGGAAGAAGATAAGCGGCTCCGCCCAGACGAGGAGGAAGGGGGTAATCCTCCAGCACGGCACCTTCATGTACTCCACCCGCGTTGAGATACTGGGGAAGGTTCTGAGGGTCTCCAAGGCAAAGCTGGCGGACAAGGGCGTGTCCTCGATATGGGAGCGCGTTACAACGCTGGAGCGCGAGGGAATAAAGCTCGGCCGCTGGGAGGCCTACGAGCTTCTCAAAAACAGCTTCTTCAACGCGTTCCCCATGGAGGAAGGGGAACTGACTGACTACGAGCTCGGGCTGGCGGAGAAGCTGATAGAGGAGAAATACGGAAACCCTGAGTGGAACGAGATGCGCTGATTAGGGAAGCCTCCAGTTTTCCCCCATCCTGAATTCCTCGGCGAGCTCGTAGAACAGTTCATCTTCGCCAAGCTCTTCTCTCAGTTTTTTGAAGTTCTCCTCAAGGCGCGGAAGCCTCCCTTTCGAGCGCCTGAGCATGTCATTGCCGACTTCCAGGGCAAAGCGCAGGTACTCGTCGCTGACGAGGACGTTGCCCTCCCTCCCGAGGGGGGCGGTGAGGTACTCGGTGGCGTTTATCTCGACGAGGTATCTTTTTGAGATTACCTTGAAGGTGGTGTACTTGAAGCCGCTCGCGAGACCGAGCTCGTGGAGCCTCCTAGCCCGCTCCAGGTCCTCTGCCACGACGTGGAATATCGGCGGCTGGCTCTTGAGGAATATGAGGCCGTCTCTGGCGTTTTTTAGGGCCATCTTTGCCTCCTCAAACTCTATCGGGCGGTGGACTTTTATGAGCCACCTTGAGAGGGGCTTCGCTCCGAGAGCGGGCTCCTCGATGATGCCAATCCTGCCGGAGCAGGAAGAGGTCGTATAGATGCCATCAATGGAGTTTATGAGAAGAAGGAGGTCCAGTATATCGGCGTCAACCTTCCCTTCCTTCATCGCCGTGAAGAGGCTGGTGAGCGCTTCGCGCTTTGCCTTCATCTCTAAACCTCCCATATCCTCCTGAGCGCCTAAATCTCGCTTCAGACCTCAGTTATGGTATGTAAAAGGTCTCAGCTCCCTCTTTCACGCCCTTCTGTCGAAAACTTTATAAAGCTAACCCAAAAGGTTTAGCTGGAAATGGCCAGGGTGGTGTAGCCTGGTTAGCACAGGGGACTGTGGATCCCCTAGCCCGGGTTCAAATCCCGGCCCTGGCCCCAGAAACGAAAGACAAGGGGGCTCCGCCCCCTTATCTCTCTGTACTCTCAAACCCCTGGAGTGGGGTTCCACCCCACAACCCCGCTTTTTCTCTAAAAACCTGGGAAACTACGTTTCCCCACCTTCCTTATTCCTTAGTCCTCCGGGGGGCTAACGCCCCCACACCCCCAAACTTGGCCTGCGTAAAGTTTCATCAAAGTTCGTACGTGCTTCTTGTAGTCTTACTCTCAGTGGCTTTCGCTCTCAAACCCGTTTTTGACAGGGGTTCACTTCAATAGCGCCCGAAGGGCGCGGAAGGGATGAACCCCTAAATATCGGCCATCAACCCAAGAAAGCCCTCTCAACTAACTCCCAGCGAGAGGCACGTACAAACTCCCTCATGGCAAATTTTAGCGTCGGAACATTTTGGCCAAGCTTTACACAAGCAAATTTGGATAACAACCATCAAAAAATTCGAGATTGTTATTCAAAATGAAAAGTCAAAGCAGCCCTTCAATCAGCTTGTAGTCTTCCTCTGGCAACTCTCTCATCGCTTTACCCATCAGGTGGCCGCTCCAGCGCTTTTTGTTGGTGATGAAGTTGAGATTATGGTTTTAGCTTCCTATCTTGATCCCGAGTTCTTCAAGTGCTTCTATCACATTATTTTCATTATTATAAACATTAACAAGGACCTCAATGAGGTTGTTTATGTTGATTGAGAATTTGTTGGGGTCTAATTTTATGCTGAGATCTGCCTCCATAAGAGCTTCAATGGGTTTCTTTCCATTTTTAACCTTCCTGAATAAACTAAACGTCTTGTCGCGTCCTTCATAATATTTTCCTGTTGAGTTCTTTTTATCTGGGGGATAGTTTAGATCCTCCTGTATAAATATCAGCTCAAGGAGTTTAAGAAATGCTCTAATATCCATACCGGGGGTTTTGTTTATCCTTTCAATAGCGATTTGATTTTTCGTGATAATATCTTCTGCAGGAGTCCCAGTGTAAATACCTTCGATTAGCTTGAATATTTCTTCTCCAATCTTTTTGTCATGCTTAAGTCTTGTATAAAAATCGAAAAGTAATCTGGCATGTGACGGAGTATATTTTTCAGGTCGGAGTAGGGTTACTCTAAAATCAGATTCTTTGTATTTGCCTTTCCCCCTTCCTTTTCTCAATTCAATTTCTATCCATCCATGTGGGGATGGTTTGATTGGTTTAAATTCTATTAGCATCTCTTTGTTGTATGTTTTTAGAGGTAAATACCATTTGCTTGGGACTTCAAATTCTGTCTTTGGTTTGTCCTTTTCTTTGTCATGAATTGCTATTTTAAAGCTCTTGATCTTATTACTCTCCTTTTCTAGAATAGTGATTCTGACAATGTCCCCGGTTTTTAATATCCTCTCTACAGTTTCTGGCATGGATATCCCAAGATTATATTCTGTTTTTGGAATTCTTAAATTTTTCAAGGGGTTAACATTTAAATCCTTTTGTGTTGCACGTTATATTGGGGGTACTCATGTTTGAAAGGATTATAGAACAGCTCATAGCGTTAAAGACTCCAGCTACCCGTAAGCTAAAAATTCCCGTTGCTGGAACTAGGGCTTTTGAAGTTATACTGAAATCTGAAAATGTTCCAAATGAAACTACTGCCGTTGAACTGGCCGTGAATGAGTTTGTTAAGTATTCTAAAGGAGACCCCCAAGTAGTTTCTGATTTCAAGAAAATTCTTGCTAGGGAATTTTCAGGGTTAAATAGTACTAAACTACTCAAGAAAAAAGCTAGGGCCCTTAAGGAAATATGGGAAATTGAAGCTAGGACGTTAGCTGCCAAAAACAAGCGGAATAAATGGTTATCAATCCGCGTTACTGAGGAGGAATACGAGAAAATTTTCAAACAGGCGCAGAAGGAAGGATTGGACATATCTAACTATATTAGAAAGAGATTGGGTCTTGAGTATAAATCGTGAATATTATGTTGCACCAAAAATTTTATATTTATGTTGCACGTAGTATTATCGAATGCCTTATTAGGGCATGATCTAAATAACGTAACAGCATAGGAGGATGTAATCGATGGCAGAACCTATCCTTAAGTGGGCTGGCGGAAAGAGGCAGATACTTCCTGAAATTGTTGCATTAATGCCAGAGGACTTTAAAAATAGAACGTTCCATGAGCCATTTTTTGGCGGTGGTGCAGTTACCTTCTGGATGGAACCTAAGAGGGGGACTATAAATGACATAAATCCCAAGCTCATAAACTTCTATATTGTCGTTAGAGACTATGTCGATGAACTAATTGAAGACGCAAAGAGGCACAAAAATGAGAAAGAATACTTTTACAAGGCCCGTTCTGAGTTCAATGAGATAGTCAGAAACGGATTTAAGATTCCGAATATCAGACTCGCGAGCTTGCTTTTATACTTGAATAAAACTGCCTTCAATGGGTTATACCGTGAGAATAGAAAGGGAGAATTCAATGTCCCGTTTGGAAGATACAAAAACCCCAAGATAGTGGATGAAGAGCGATTAAGAAAGGCCAGTGAAGTTTTGAAAAAGCTCAAGATTTACAACGAAGACTTCACTTATATATTGAGAGTTGCCAAGCCTGGAGATCTGGTTTATTTTGATCCCCCCTATCACCCAGTTTCAGAAACTGCCAGTTTTACTAGTTATTCGAAGGAAGATTTTAGCAAAGAAGACCAGGAGCGCCTTAGAGATGTTTGCCTTGAGCTTCATAAGAAAGGGGTTTACTTTATCCTGAGCAACTCCTATGTAAAGCCGGTTCGTGAGCTGTATGAGGGAATAGAAGGGTTTGAGATACTCAAGATCTACGCAAAGAGGCCAATAAACTCAAAAGCCGACCGCAGGGGGGAAGTTCCAGAGATGCTCGTTACAAATGTTACTGCGGAATTACGAGTGGGTCGTGAAAGAGCAAAGCTTCTCGTAAACAACGGTAGATCAAAGACTTTGGTGGCTTCTAAGTCGCTTGTTGAATATTTAACTGTTGCAGAGCGATCTACTTAAAAAGTTCTACCTTCTTTTGATATTTGGTGAAGTTCGTGAAGGTAGATGATGTTTTTGAGATAGTCCAAAATTTAAAACCTGCAGAAATAAAGGAGACCCAAAAGACCCGTAGAGTCATTAAAGAAGGTGGAAGGGCCTTGTTATATTCTGGCTCCAACGGAACCAAGGTCTACGTTGTTAGAACGGACAAGATATGTCCTGGAGATTTTAAAGTAGTTCTCCACCCTATGGGAAGAAAGGAATTTGCCCCAACACATGTTCGGTTGTTCTTTGACCTTTATCTTAAACGGATAAGTGATGAAGAGAATGCAAAGACTGTGTTTTTGGCATTTGAACGAATTAACCATGGAGAAGATATAAATAGAGTTCTAGATGACGTTCGGAACATAACTTTCTCAATGGAACTCGATCCCTCTGATGTGACGGTTTTTTATGGCTCATTATTAATGGCCGAGCAGGATTGGAATTATGGTAGCAGAGGATGTAAAAAAAGCAAACTTGATCCTCCTCGAGAGTTTCTTATGAAGTTCATACGATGGATCGCACAGAGTGAATACGGTGATATAGACAAAATAATAACGACTGCAGTTCGAAATAGGCCAGCGCCGAAGAAATACAGTATTTCCCTTTTTGAGCTTTGGAGGAGTTAAACCACTCTACTTTCCCGGAATTTCTCGGTTTTCTCCTCCTCTCCAGATTTTCTAAACACGAATAGGTGTTCATGTGCAATTAGATAGAAGTCTCTCTTCCTTGTTTTCCAGGGTTCGGTACCCCTCATATGATGCTGAACCTTGATAATGTCCTCCTTTAATATAAATCCAGCTTCCAAAAACACTTTCATGACCCTGAAGGCTATAGGAACGTAATGCCTATGCCGTCTAGTGTCTCCCATTAGGATCGCAGCATATTTTCCAGGTTTGAGCACCCTATAGAACTCCTCCGCAACTTTTTTCATTTCTGAAATAAACTCATCTATTGAGTTAACGTTGGACAGATCTCCATTCACAGGAGAACGTGCTCTTTTTGTATACCCTATGATGTTAGCATAGGGTGGATGAGTAGCTATTAGATCTATGCTCTCGTCTTCAATTTTGTCTAATTTTCTTGCGTCACCATGATAAAGGCGAATTTGAGGTTCCACCCACTCAATACTCTCTTTTAGTCCGAGGTATGAGCTTAACGTGGGCTGCCCATCCTTACGGGGGTCATACTCGAAATTCAATCTATCCCATGCTACCATTAGAGCCTCATAGTTTATGTCGACCCCGATCCCGTGTCGTCCTAGGAGTTTGCACTCTATCAGCGTTGTTCCGCTTCCTAAGAATGCATCTAGAACAGTATCCCCCGGCTTTGTATACTGTAATATCAGATTTCGTGGAACTTGGGGGGCCCAATTTCCTCTGTATTTTGCATTTGCATAATGGGTTGCCCATTTTCCACGTTCGGGGAAGCTCCATACGGTCGTTGTTTCAAGCTTGAAGTTCTGAGGCTGAAATGTTTTGATTGGGATGGGTTTTCCAATCTCTATTCTTTGATTCTCTATAATGACGTGATCGTGCTTTTTTATGAATTCCAGATATTCCTCGAACGGAACTTCTCTCATATTCGTTCCTCCATTGTTGTAGTTTGAACAGGTTTTTATAACTTTCATCCGACCCCCTAAAAACCATGGCGATTACATCGCTTTGCGTTATCATGATAACAAAAAAGGCAGAGAAAGAGTGTATTGTTATCATGATAACAACCAGAGGCAACGAACCACAAGAGCAAACCGGGGTCTGGGAAGGTTCAGGGGACTTTAACTGGGTGAAGGGCCCATCACTGATGACGGGACTTCACTTGGCTGGAATTAGTTTAGTCCCGATTAATGCCGTTTAAGCAATTCTAATCAGCTATTCCCTGTGTACTTGCCTTAGACACTTTTCTAATGCGACCAACAATTGTGTTTTCCGTGCCTTTGGGCGTTTTTGGACTTCCCCTCAGGTTTTGGTTAACTCATGCCAGACTTGTTCCCCCTCACAACTCAATCCATTCCAAACCCCTAAAAACCCTGGCGATTATATCCACCCGGTGAAGCCAACATGCCCTGGAAAGAAAAACTCGGCCTCGTCCACATCTACACGGGGAACGGAAAGGGAAAGACGACCGCTGCTCTTGGCCTCGCGGTGAGAATGCTCGGCTCCGGCGGAAGGGTCATCGTCCTCCAGTTCATGAAGGCGCCGGACGTCTACGGCGAGCAGAAGAAGATAAGGGAGTGCGGTGCCGTTATAGAGTCCTTCGGTTTGCCCAAGTTCGTCCACGGAAAGCCCGAGCCCGACGACATAGCGGCCGCCAAGAAGGCCCTTCAGCGCGCTAAAGAGGTAGTCTCAAGCAGCGAATGGGATCTGGTGATACTCGACGAGATATGCGTCGCCCTCGGCTTCGGCATGCTCGATGTTGATGAGGTCAAGGGGCTCATCAAGAGCAAAGCGCCCCACACCGAGCTCGTTCTGACCGGCCGCTACTGTCCGGAGGAGCTGTTTGAGCTTGCCGACTACGTCACCGAGATGAGGGAGGTAAAGCACCCGTACCGGAGGGGAATCCTCGCGAGGAGGGGTGTGGAGTTCTAGTCTGGACTCTTCCCCTTTCTTCGGTTTCGACGTTGACCGAAAAGCTTTTTAGTTAAGAGAGATTAAGATAATCCGGGAAGGTTTTAGTAACAATTCTTTAGAAAAGGGGGTGATAGAATGAGCGAGCTCATCGGCCAGATCGTGCAGGTTCTCAAGGAGCAGGTCGTCCAGGACACCGTTGTTCCAAGGAACATAAGGCGCGCCGCCGAGCAGGCCATCGAGGCCCTCCTCGACGAGAGCAAGGAACCCGCCGTCAGGGCGGCCGATGCGATAGCTATCCTTGAGGAGATAAGCGAGGACCCGAACATGCCGATGCACACGAGGACGATCATCTGGGAAGTCCTCGGTGCCCTTGAGCAGGTCAAGTGAGCGTTTTCTTTTTACGCTCATTTCCTGCGCTTTCTTGTGAATAAAAAGAAGCGGCTATTTTCTGGTAAGGTGCCAGAGCTTTGCACTCTCCTCCACGAGTTCTGCCTTGTAGAATGCCTCCCTCAGAGTCCTCCCAACGGTCACTATGCCGTGCCTCTCCATCAAGACTGCATCGGACTGGAGTATCGCGTCTGCCACGACGTCGGCCAGCTCCTGAGTTCCAGCAGGTCTGAACGGGGCTATCGGGATTCTCTTCAGGTATATCTCCGCCTCGGGGGTCATTATCGGCAGTTCCCACTCGATTAGGGCGGTGGCCGCTATCGCGTGGGGGGGATGGAGGTGCGCTATCGCCCTAACGTCCGGCCGCCTCCTGTAAACGGCGAGGTGGAGCCTGTACTCCGAGGAGGGTCTTACCCCCGAGACCTGCCTTCCGTCCATGTCCACGACCGCCACCTGTTCCCGGGTCATCTCGTCCATTACTGCCCCGGTGGCCTTGATGAAGACGAGGTTTCCCTTTCTGATGCTCAGGTTCCCCCCAAATGCCGCCGTTAATCCCCGCTCGTGGGCGAGACGGGAGTATTTAACAAGCTGGGTCTTTATCGCCCTGCTCATCTTTTCACCACCCTCACTCCATAACCGCAGTCCTGGCAGTAGGCCCTCTCCCCCTTCCAGGCGAGTTCTCCGCCGCAGAGGGGGCAGACGTGAACGTCCCCTTCGTTTCTCCAGCGCTCGTAGGTCTCGCGGCCTATGACGAGGAAGAGCCCCTCTTCGTCCTCCTCGAAGTGGCCCAGGATGGGGTTGCTCTCCAGTTCAAGGGTTTTTTCGTCTATTATTACCGGCTCTATCCCTATGTTCCCCTCGTATTCGAGGTCGTTGCTCGGCAGAATCTCGACGACGAATGCCCCGAGCTTCTTGTCGTTGTAGGCTATGACCTCCAGCGCATCGCTGAGCTCGCCGCTTGAGGAGATGACGTCAACCACCAGCGTCCCTTCCCTCGGAAAGGCGAGGGCTATAAGGAACCTGCTCCTGTAAAGGGCCAGTCCCCGGTCGAGGCAGCTCTCATCCATTCCAAAACTTTTCAGCATCTCGCGGAGCTCGTTGCCGCTTGGCAGCCTGCCCTCGCGCCTTATGAACTCTCCAATTTCCTTCGCGAGCGGCATGGCGAGTGTAACAGGTTCGTAGAGCTTCATGTTCCCACCCCAATTACCTCGGGAGAAAAATTTATAAACCTACCCGGGGGATTATGGAACGGGCTGCCTGTAGGGTCCCGCGGTAGCCTAGCCTGGGAGCGGCGGCGGACTGTAGATCCGCAGGTCCCCGGTTCAAATCCGGGCCGCGGGACCACCAGAATTCTAACAGCCTTTTCTGAGAGCTTTAGACCTGTGAGTCCTCTCCGGTTTGAGGGGTTCGTCCCTAGTGCTCTCCGGGCGTTTCAACGGTCTCTGTCCAGCTTTTTGAGAAAAACTTTTTAATCTTCAGCACCGTGTTAAACTCTGGTGTTTAAAATGGGGAACCGGAGCTTTCTCACCGAACAGCAGATTAGGATCCTCCGCCTGCGAGCCAGGGGCCTTAAGCAGAGCGAGATAGCGGAGATGCTCGGAACGAGCAGGGCCAATATAAGCATCCTTGAGAGGCGCGCCCTTGAAAAGGTCGAGAAGGCTAGGAACACGCTCCTCCTCTGGGAGCAGATAAACTCGAAGATAAGCGTCGAAGTGAGGAAGGGGGAAGACATCTTCTCGGTTCCCGAGAGGCTCTTCAGGAAGGCCGACGAGCTGAAAATCAAGGTTCCCTACAGCACGGCCGAGATAATAGCCTTCCTCGTGGAGCACGCGCCCGTTGAGGACAGGCTCGCGAGACGGGACTTCACGCTCTTCCTCGACGCCAAGGACAGGCTCAGGATAAGCGAGTGCCTACTTGAGGAGTTCGATTAGGTAGGGAAGCAGTAGGGACGTGAAGACACCGTTTAGGGCCATGGCCAGGCCGCTGACCGCCCCGGCGAGCTCGTCCTCCAGTATTATCCTCGCGGTTCCGAGGCCGTGGGAGCTGACCCCAGTCGCCAATCCCCTGGCTATTCTGTCCCTGACCTTAATGAGGCTGAGCAGCTCCGGGGCGAAGGCGTTGCCAAGGAGCCCCGTGAGTATCACGAGAACCGCGGTCAAAGCTGGAATACCGCCTATCTTTTCACTTATGCCGATCGCTATGGCCGTGGTGACGCTCTTCGGGGCTATGCTCAGGAGGACTTCCTCACTTCCGCCGAGGAGCTTCGTGATGTAGAACGCGCTCAGGATTGCAACAGTTCCACCGAGGACAATTCCAACCCCTATCTCCCGTGCGTAGGCCCTTATGGTCTCCCTGCCCTTGTAAACCGGGATGGCGAGGCTCACCACCGCCGGTCCGAGGAGGAATTTGAGGATTACCGCGCTGTCCATGTAGCTCCCGTAGGGGATTCCGAACCACTTCAGGATGACCGCTATCGTGATTATGGAGAGGAGAACCGGGTTCGTGTAGAACGCCCTCTTTCTGGAGTGGAGCTCCGAGAACAGGTAGAAGACAGCGAGGGTGAGCGTTATTCCGAGCGGGTTCATTCCTTCCACCTCCTGAGAAACTCAACGGTCTTCGCTGTTACGACGAGAGTGATCAGGAAGCTCAGAACCAGGGCGGTGAATATGGGAACGGCCTGGCTCCTTATGAGGCCAAGGTAGGTCACTATCCCCACCCCAGGGGGGATGAACATGACGCTCATGTTCCTGACGAAGAGCTCGGCCTCATCCTCAACCCATTCGAGCTTTACTGCACCTCCGAGGAGGGCCGCGAGGAGGTAGAGCATTCCAAGGACGCTCCCCGGGATCGGCAGGTTGAGGGCAAAGCTCGTGAACTCACCCAGTGCATAGAAGCCGAATATTATCGCCAGTCCTCGGTAGGGCCTCATGCTTTCAGTTAGGGTGAGGTGGTATAAAAGCCTCCCGAAGGCGAAAGGCCAATAAGACCGGAGCACATAGCACTACCGGTGATACCATGCTTCTCAGGGACTATAGATTCCCCCCAAGGTACGGCCCGGAGTGGGGCAGCGGCGGCATATTCGGGCTGAAATACCACAACGGGACGCTTTACTTCACGCTGGCCTTTGAGGCCGAGGCGCACTTCGTCAGGGACGGTCAGGAGAAGGTCTATGACTTCACCCTTCTCGGCGACCCCCCGACGAGCGGCGGAGATACCTACAACGCGGTCGAGACGGTCGATGAGTTCATCTACTTCGGCGGCTGGGTTCACGCCCCTGCCGTTTACAGGGAGGACAGGAGGATACTCTTCCACAACAAGTACTCCCACGTCCACGTCTACGACACGGAAAACGACTCAATAAGGCTCCTCTGGAAGGACTCGATTCACCATGAAACGGACTGGGCGGGAGAGGTTAGCGATATACTCTACGACCCGTACGGCGACAGGCTTTTGCTCGCGAGGGAGGACGGGCACGCAAACCTCGGCGTCTATGCCCTTGACAGGAGAACCGGGAAGGCCGAGCCCCTGATCCACGAGCCTTCCCTCAGGGGGACGGTAGTCCACGACGCGGCCTTCTTCGGCGTCGGCAGCAACTTCACCTCCGGGCTGAGGGAGATAAAGGCCCTCGACCTGATAACCGGAAAGTGGGAGGCGTTTAAACCCGGGGACAGCGTCGATGGGAGACCGTATATAAGGCCAGAATACGGTCCGCTGGCGAGCGCGTACAACAGGGCCTTTGCCTTCGTCCGCGGTGGGATAATAGCCGGCAACCCGCTGATGGGCGAGGACTTCCGGTTCTTCCGCCTCTTTGAGTTCTACACCTTCTACGCCCCCTTCAGGGTCAACGCCGTAAACGTCGGCGGTGGGATACTGACGGCCTACAACGCCCACCACGATGTCCTCTACCGGCCGGATGGAAGTCTAACATGGGCAACGACCAACACGATAACCGGCCCCAGCGTTCTCCTCTACATCGCCCCGCCAATGGTCAAGATTGTTGGGGCTTTTGGGGCGAGGGTTACGAGCATCGAGAAGATGGACGGAAAGCTCCTCGTGGCCACCAACACAACCCCGAACACAGGCTCAACCGAGGCGACGCCCTTCGACACCGGGAACAGGGACATAGTCATCCTTGACGAGAAGGTAATCCAGGAGAGGCCACCTGCGGTGAGCTTCTCACTGCCCCTGGCACTGCCTGGCATGGCGAAGGAGATGGGCGGTGGAACCTTCGGAGGGATCCCGCTGGACGGCTACCGCGAGCCGAGGATGGTTCTCTACCTGAGCGGCGACAACAGGCTGACCGTCTATGAGTACGACCTCTCGCTTCCCGCAGGGGAGGCCGTTGCCGAGACCTTCGACGTTAAGGCAGGCAAGAACATCCTTGAACTAGACTCGTTCAGCGGAATCGTCAGCTTCGAGCTGGAGAAAGAGGACATGAAAGGAAAGGTAAGAATAGAGCTTCGCTGAGCCTTTTCTTTTTATGATTCCATGCTCCCCAGGATGTTGTTCCATGAGTAGCTGGATTCCACGAGCTCCTTCACCGCTATGCGCTCCTCTCCGACTATTTCCGGTTCCAGCTCTTTCAGGGCCTCCAGGAGCTCCTCCCTGGGAAGTGCGTCCTCGTCGAATATCACGAAGCCGTTCTTGGAGTATCCGTTGAGGAACGCCCTCCATATCCTCTCGTCCTTCAGGAGCTCGTACTGCTTTGCCGTGGCCTTCTCCCAGTCTATGTTCCCGAACCTGAAGCTGAGCATCGTGAGCCTCTTGTCCGGACTGACGCTCATTTCGACCACCTCACTTCCCGCTTTCCATGACCCCAAGGTAGTCCTCGATGTCGATGTAGGTCTTCCTGTAGAGCTCGCTGTTCTTCATCCGCTCAACGAACTCCTTCGTCCTGATGTACTTGTCCTTCTGGTACTCCCAGTCTGGGTGCATGGCCTTCCACTCCTCCCAGGTGTAGCTGAACTGGGCCTGAACCTTGTCCCTGTAGAGCTCAGGGATCACGTTGAAGGTACAGAAGGGCACTATCCTTCCGTCCGGCATTGCGTAGTGGATGACGCAGCGCTCAACCCTCTCAACGTCGTAGTTGTACTCGTCCATGAAGTGCATCATTCCAAGGAAGAGGGAGTTTATGTGGAACTTTCCAAGGGCGTCGTAGTTGCCGTGAACGAAGGCGTTCTTTATGAGGTCGAGGACTCCGAGCCCCTCCGGGGCGTACTTCTCGTCGTAGAAGCTCTTGAACTTCATGAATATCTCGGCACCAAGTTTGAGCTTGTGGAGCCTGCCCATGCTCTTCCAGTGCTCTATCTCCTCCGCCTTGCTCTCCAGGTACTCAACAAACCCCTCGACGTCGAGGAACCTTCCTATCGGAACGACCCTCTTGTTTTCCCTGTCGAGGAAGACGTAGGTCGCCGCGCCGCAGCCGTAGTGGCTGGTCATGTAGTACTTGCTTCCTGAAAATGCCTCAAAGAACTTGGCTATGTGGCCGGCTATCGGGATCGGGTACCAGTCCTCCCTGGCTATTGCACCGTGAGTCTGCTCCTCTATGCGCTTTATGGCCCCGGGGATCGTTATTCTGAAGCGCTGGCGCTCCTTCTTGGGGACCCTTCCGACGAGGGAAATCGGCTGGAAGTTGACGCCCCTGACGATGTCCAGGTGGTTGAGGCCGAAGTTTATTATTGCCCCGAGCTCGTGGTCGTTGACGTTCCTTATGGTGGTCGGCACGAGGACTATGCCCGGCCCGTTGGCCTTCCTGACGTTCTCAAAGATGAGCGGAATCTCCCAGTGGTTCTTCCAGTTGGTCTGGGGGCTCATTCCATCGTAGCTGAGGTACAGTACGTTGACCCCTGCCCTGCGTATCTCTTTGACCAGTTCCGGCTCGAAAGCGAGCTTTATTCCATCGGTGTTGAGCTGGACGTGGTCGTAGCCCTCCTCCTTGGCGATTCTGATTACCTCTATGAGGTCATCCCTGAGGGTGGGCTCGCCTCCGGTGAGCTGGACGGCGTTGGCACCTATCGGATGCTCCTTCTTGGCGTTGCGGAGCATCATGCGTATCTGCTCGAGGGTGGGTTCGTATATCGGCTGGCCCTCCTTGGCGTAGAAGAAGCAGTACCAGCAGCTCAGGTTGCAGCGGTTGGTGAGAACGATGTTGAGAAGGCTGGTGTGGGAGCGGTGCCTCGCACAGAGGCCGCAGTCGAGGGGACAGTTGACGCCCGAGGCGTCAACGTTGGCGCTCATGAGCTTGAAATCGAACTTCCACTTCTGGAACCTGTAATACTGCTCAACGTCCTCATAATAGACATCGGTTATCATACCTTCCGGACAGCGCTTCGTTATCCATACCTTGCCGTCCTTCTCCCAGACGAGTGCGGGGACAACCCTTCTGGTCTCCGGGCAGAGGGAATACGTTCTGTGCGGCAGCGGTGCACCGTAGGCCCTGCTGGCCTTCCTGAGCATCTCCTCGAACTCCTCCTCGCTGATCTCCGGGAACTCGACTATGTCCCTGATCCTCCTCGTTAGCTGGTCGAATTCTTTCTCACCGCTGGGCACTTCACCAACGCTCTCTGCCATGCTACTCACCTCTTCAACTTTCGCCTTTGGTCATTTATCCAATCATCTGGTATAAAAACTTTTGCGTAAATATGAAGATTTTCCTGCATATCTATGCCCCATACTTGGGTAGAGGGGTAAGGTTAAAAGCAGGCCCTCAAACTTAGTCCGGTGGTGAGATGCCAGCGAGAGAAATGAGGATGGAAATGTTCCTCCGTGCTCTGCTGAGGAGGGACTTCACAAAGGCGAAGGCGCACCTGGAGAAGCTCCAGAAGATGGCCGGCTCCGACGAGTGGGGCAGGGGCTACGGAAAGGCCATAAACGGATTCATGAGCGCCCTGAAGGACAACGACACCGACGCGCTTATAGTCCAGCTGATAAACGAGCACGACCGGGAAAAGGCAGAGAAGCTCCTTGAGCACTTCCAGGGAATACTCGAACACGAGTTCAGAGACGAATACGAGAAGGGCTACTACACCGCCTGGGTCGAGTTCCTCAAGGCCTACCTCGCCCAGAAGACTCTCGGACTCAGGAAATGAGGTGTTCCCATGGGCAGGGAAGAGGCGATGAGAAAGCTTGAGGAGCGGATTAAGGCGTGCCAGAGGTGCCCCCTCGGGAAGCTCAGAACGAACGCCGTTCCTGGTTCCGGAAGTTACGGTGCTGAAATAATGTTCGTCGGAGAGGCACCGGGGTACTGGGAAGATCAGAAGGGCCTTCCCTTCGTCGGCAGGGCGGGTAAAGTTCTCGACGAGCTATTGGCTGAGATAGGGCTTACCCGGGACGAGGTCTACATCACCAACATAGTGAAGTGCCGCCCCCCCGAAAACCGCGACCCCACCGATGATGAAATCAAGGCCTGCTCCCCGTACCTCGACAGGCAGATAGACATAATCCGGCCCAAGGTGATAGTGCCCCTCGGCAGGCACTCGATGCGCTACATCCTCGAAAAGTTCGGCTTCGAAGCCGAACCGATAAGCAAGATACACGGGAAAACTTTCGAGGCAAACACCCTTTTCGGGAAATTCGTCATAATGCCGATGTACCACCCGGCGGTGGCCCTATACCGTCCCCCGCTGAAGGAGGAACTGCGGAAGGATTTCCTGAAACTGAAGGAGCTCATCAGAGGCTCTCCATGAAATTACTCCCACTTTTCAATTACTCTTCCGAGTAAGTCGTCCCTACTTAGCGTTTTTTAAGCCCAAAACACTCTTTTCTGAAGCTTTTTCTGGGAAAGATTTTTATGGAATTGGTGCGCATTATTGTACTTGAGAGTATGCATTAATGCAGGGGTACACCAGTATTCACCAGAACGCAGGAAATTCGGTTCAAATGTATGGAAAGGAGCCATGAAATTTTCGAAAATATGTCATTATGTCAAAAAGTCTTCAGGAAAGCTTATATCCCATCCAAGAATTCAAGGCATGATATTTAGGTGGGGGTGAAACCGTGTCGGATTTCGGAATACTGTCTCTGCTGCCACCCCTGGTGGCTATTATACTGGCGATATGGACGAAGAGGGTTATCCTAGCGCTGTTCGCCGGTGTCTGGATTGGGGGCGTCATGATCTCCGGCTGGAACCCAGTGACCGGAACCACGCAGACCCTTGACTGGATAGTGGCGAACGCCACCGACGACTGGAACGTCAAGATACTGCTGTTCGACTTCCTCATTGGAGCCGGCGTCGGGCTGATCTATAAGTCCGGCGGTGCGTATGCGATAGGCCGCGCCCTCGCGAGCAGGGTTAAAAGCAGCCGCGGCGCCTCTCTGATGGGATGGCTCCTCGGTGTGCTCATATTCTTCGACGACTACACCAACACCATCATCGTCGGTAACACCATGAGGCCCATCACCGACAGGACGAGGGTCTCGCGTGAGATGCTTGCATACATCGACGATTCAACGGCTGCACCGGTCGCGGGTTTGGCGATAGTCTCGACCTGGATAGGCTACGAGGTCGGCCTGATAGGGGACGCCTTCAGCAAGCTGAACGTTGACCTGGCGTCTGTTGGGGGCGCCTACGGTGCGTGGGCCCACAGCGTTCCCTTCAGGTTCTACTCGATACTGGCGATAATACTCGTCTTCATCGTGGCGCTCACCCACAGGCACTATGGTGCCATGCTCCAGGCCGAGATGCGCGCCAGGACGGAGGGCAAAGTCCTGCGTGACGGTGCGAAGCCGCTAATGACCACCGAGGTTGATCTCGGCATGCCCAAGGAGGGGGGAAGCGTCCACATCTTCATATGGCCCATACTGACGCTGATCTTCGTCACCCTCTACGGTATGTGGTACACCGGCGGTGGGGGCGAGGTCTACGCCACCGATGGACTGATGGGAGTCCTCGGGAACTCCGACTCTGCACTGGCGCTCCTCTGGGGAAGCTTCGCGATGGTCGTCGTGGCCTTCTTCCTCGTGCTCGCCACCAAGCAGATGACGATTGAGGAAGCCGAGGACGCCATAGTCCGCGGCATGAAGCAGATGGTCATAGCCAACACCATCCTGCTGCTCGCGTGGAGCATCAAGAGCGCGACAGACGCAGTTGGAACCGCCCCCTACATCGTCGACCTCGCCAAGAGCGCCGGCGTCACCGGGAGCTGGGTGCCGCTGATAGTGTTCCTCATCTCGATGTTCATCTCATTCACGACCGGAACGAGCTGGGGAACCTTCAGCATCATGCTGCCGATAGCGATACCCCTCGCCTACGGCGTTACAGGCTACGTTGGCCCGGAGGTCTTCGCGGCAATCGGTGCCGTCTTCGCCGGCGGTATCTTCGGCGACCACTGCTCCCCGATCAGTGATACGACAATCATGAGCTCGATGTTCAGCGGTTCCGACCACATAGACCACGTCACGACCCAGGTTCCCTACGCAATGACCGCCTCGGGCGTCGGCATAATCCTCTACCTCCTCTTCGGACTCGGAGTCCACAGCTGGTGGATCCTCCTGCCACTTGGCTTCGTGCTCCTCATCGGGGCCTGGTACTTCCTCAGTGAGTGGTACGGCAAGAAGTACGGCATACCGCACGGAAAGGTTCCCGTGTACGTGGTAGAGGAATGAGTCTTTCCTTTTTCTTTTCTCGCCACTTTTAAAAGGCAAACGTTCAACCTCTTCTCGGAGGTGAGAGAGTGCTCGTTAGGGCTTTTGTCCCAGCGCATATAACGGCGTTCTTCGTCCCGATGTTTCACGATGACCCGCTCAAAGCCGGCTCCCTCGGGGCGGGCGTGAACATCGACAAGGGCGTCAACGTCTTCGCGAGCGTGGAGGAGGGCTCCCTTGAGAGGCACATTCACATCGCCTTCAACGGTGAGCCTGTTGAGAAGAAACGGGCGATCATAAGCTATTCCGTCGCGGATGAACTCGTTCCCCGGGATTTCCATGGGGAGGTTGAAATCTGGCAGTACTTCGACTTCCCAAATGGATACGGCTTCGGTAACAGTGCCGGCGGCGCCCTGGGCACGGCTCTGGCTTTGAGCTACACCTTCGGTGGGACATGGCTCAAAGCGGCTCAGATAGCGCACAAGTATGAGGTCATCAACAGGGGCGGTCTCGGGGACGTCGTGGCTCAGATGGCCGGAGGGATGGAGGTTCGCGTTAAGGCCGGCGGTCCGGGAATCGGGGTTGTCGACAACCTGTTCTTCGAGGACTACCGGGTTCTCGTGGTTCCTCTTGGAAGGCTATCAACGAGAGAAGTTCTGGACGGTGACGTTGTGAAGGCCATAGAGCTCTGGGGAAGGGAGGCACTTGAGAAGCTCCTTCGGGGGCCGAGTCCGGAGAGGATGATGGTTCTGGCGAGGGAATTCGCCGAAAAAACAGGCCTTCTGGAGGGAGAACTCCTTGAGCTGGCCAGGGAGCTTGACAGGGTGCTCGGAAATCCCAGTTCCATGATAATGCTGGGGCGGGGTCTCTTTGCCCTCGTAAGGGATAATGAGCTTGAAAAGGCAAAGGGCCTGCTGGCCGACCTTGGCCTGCCCTACGATGTGACCGGAATCCACGCGGGACGGCCCGTGGTAGGAAGGTGGGTCGGCTAAACCCTTTTATCCTCCTTTTTCCTAACCTGTCCCAGGTGGTGAAGATGAAATATGCCGAGCTGGCCGACCTTTACAGACGCCTGGAAAAAACAACCCTCAAGACCCTCAAGACGAGATTCGTCTCAGATTTTCTAAAGAGAACTCCCGATGAGCTCCTTGAGATAATACCTTACCTCATCCTTGGAAAGGTCTTCCCTGACTGGGACGAGAGGGAGCTCGGCGTCGGCGAGAAGCTCCTCATAAAGGCCGTCTCGATGGCAACAGGTGTCCCCGAGAGGGAGATAGAGAACTCCGTGAGAGACACTGGCGATTTGGGAGAGAGCGTTGCTTTAGCCCTGAAAAAGAAAAGGCAGAAGAGCTTCTTCTCCCAGCCGCTGACCATAAAGCGCGTTTATGACACCTTCGTGAAGATAGCGGAGGCCAGCGGGCAGGGGAGTCAGGACAGAAAGCTGAAGTATCTGGCCAACCTCTTCATGGACTCTCAACCCGAGGAGGGCAAGTACCTGGCCAGGACGGTTCTCGGAACGATGAGAACCGGTGTCGCCGAGGGGCTCATGAGGGACGCCATAGCGAGCGCCTTTGGCGTCAAGGCCGAGCTCGTCGAAAGGGCCTACATGCTCACGAGCGACTTCGGATACGTAGCCAGGGTGGCCAAGCTTGAGGGGAACGAAGGCCTCTCAAAGGTCAGGATTCAGGTGGGCAAGCCTATAAGGCCGATGCTCGCCCAGAACGCGGCCAGTGTGAAGGAAGCGCTGACGGAGATGGGTGGAAAGGCGGCGTTCGAGATAAAATATGATGGCGCGCGCGTTCAGGTTCACAAGGACGGGGATAGGGTCGTTATCTACTCCCGCAGGCTGGAGAACGTGACGAAGTCCATCCCCGAGGTGGTTGACGCGGTTCTGGAGAGCGTGAAAGCTGAAAAGGCCATCGTGGAGGGCGAGCTCGTTGCCGTGGGTGAGGAAGGAAAGCCCAGGCCCTTCCAGTACGTCCTGAGGCGCTTCAGGAGGAAGTACAACATCGAGGAGATGATAGAGAAAATACCCCTTGAGCTGAACCTCTTCGACGTCCTCTACGTTGACGGCGAGGGGCTGATAGACACCCCCTTCTCCGAGCGCAGGAAGAGGCTTGAGGGGATAATCTCCTCAAATGAGAGGATAAGACTGGCCGAGCAGCTGGTGACTGCAAAGGCCGACGAGGCTGAGGCATTCTACCAGCGCGCCCTTGAGCTGGGCCATGAGGGGCTGATGGCGAAGCGCCTGGATTCGGTTTACGAGCCCGGAAACAGGGGGAAGAAGTGGCTCAAGATAAAGCCGACCATGGAAGACCTCGACCTCGTCATAATAGGCGCGGAGTGGGGCGAGGGAAGGCGCGCACACCTCCTCGGCTCGTTCCTGGTTGCGGCCTTTGATCCACACAGCGGCGAGTTCGTCCCGGTTGGAAAGGTTGGGAGCGGCTTCACCGACGAGGACCTGGCCGAGTTCACGAGGATGCTCAAGCCCCTCATAGTCCGCGAGGAGGGCAAATACGTCGAGATAGAGCCGAAAGTTGTTATCCAGGTCACCTACCAGGAGATACAGAAGAGCCCGAAGTACGAGAGCGGCTTTGCCCTCCGCTTCCCGCGTTACGTGGCTTTAAGAGAAGACAAGAGTCCGGAGGAAGCGGACACCATCGAGCGCATAGCCCAGCTCTACGAGTTCCAGGAGAGATTTAAGGCTAAAAGATGACATCGCTTTCCTCAGTTTTTTCAGCGTTTTCCCCAACTTCGCCCGTTTCTTCACCTTCCTCGGGAACCAGTTTTTCGGCCAGCTCGGCCGCCTTCTTTGCCATGAGCGGTGTCACGAGGAGGAAGCCAGTTGACAGTCCGGCCAGATACGCCACAACGGTTCCGGAGTAGCCGTCGGCGACTGCCAGCGGTGGGAGGTCGTAGAGGGCGTGGGCGGCCATCGAGAAGGCCAGTCCCGCGAGGCGCTTCCACCCGGTCTCGCCGAGCAGGAAGCCAATGGAAACGGCCGCCCAGATGGTGTGCAGTCCCATAAGCACTACCCTAACTGCCACCAGGTAGGGTTCCTGGTTCAGGGCGAAGATTCCTGCGGTGTACATTATTCCCTCTACAATCCCGAGGAAAAGGCCTGTCCCGATGACGAGCTTCCACTTCTCCCATTCTGGCGAGCGCCCAAAGAACTTCATGGGCAGGAGCTTCACCGACTCCTCGATTATCCCGGCAGCGAAGGCCAGTGCAATCCAGGTCTTGAGGAACAGGAGGGGCGCCTCTAGGATCGAGGCCATGATAAGGCCGAGCACTCCGAGGGCGAAGGATTGAACCCTCCAGCCGCTCTCGGGAAAGGAGCGCCACCTCTGGAGGGTGTACTTGACTGCCAGCAGAACGGAGATGCCTCCAACAAGTGTTACAATTCCGAAGTAGTACCCGATGACCTTTTCCGGTGTGAGCATGGTATTTTCTACACCGTCCCGCCTTATTAAAGTTGGCATCAACTTTTTTAAACTCGGTGTGTATCTCACCCGTGACCTGCAGGAGAATTTACACGAAGGTGTTCAAAAATGGGGGACATGAAGGGCCAGCTCATCGATATGTTCTTCTCTGAGGGGGCCATACTCTTCGGCCGCTTCATACTCACCTCCGGGCGGGAGAGCGAGTACTACATCAACGTCAAGAAGCTCTCCACCAATCCTGAGGCGCTGAGGATAATCGCGAGGCTGATGGCCGAGAAGGCCAAGACCCTCGGCATCGAGTTCGACCGCGTCGCCGGTCCCGAGCTTGGGGCGGTTCCCATCGCGACCGCTCTGGCGCTCGAAACAGGAAAGCCCCTCGTCATAGTCCGCAAGAAGCCCAAGGGACACGGCACGGGGAGCCAGATCGAGGGGGAGGTAAAGCCCGGCGATAGGATACTCCTGGTCGAGGACGTGACGACCACGGGTGGGAGCGTTCTGAGAGCCGCCGAGGTCCTGGAGAATGTCGGGGCCGAGATAGCCGCCATAAGCGTGGTTGTTGACAGGGAAGAGGGGGCTGGCGAAAGAATAGAAAAGAAGTACAGGTTCATACCCCTTGTCACGGTCTCAGAGCTTTTTGCCCGCAGGAACTCTGCTGGAATGGAGGAATGAGATTATCGCCTCGTATAACCTGCGGAGTATGCCTTCTCTCTTCTTTCCGAATATCCACTCGTTCAGAACATCACCAGCTTCCCGGATGGCCTTCGATGCCGGAGCGTGGGGCGCATAGTCGAGAACCGGCCGTCCTATATTCGTCGCTTCCGGAACCTTGTAGTCGTAGGGGATTATCCCGACGACGGGGACGTCGACGCTGTACTCAAGGAAGTCCACAACGTCGTCGATGTTGTGGGACGATTCCCTGACCTTGTTTATTATCACCCCCACCTTAAGCCCGTAGGCCTCGCCAAGGGCCTTGAGCTTGATAACCTCGTTCTCGACCATTCTGTGAATCGAGTGTATCGGGCAGCGCTCTATCTCTAGTATTATAAGCTGATACTGGGCGAGCCGGAAGGTTGATATCGTGTCGAAGGGTATGCCGACGGGCGAGTCTATTATCGTCAGCTGATACCTCGTTGAAATCTCCCTCACGATGTCCCTGAGTCGTTTGTTGTCAAGGTCGATGACGTCGTACAGCCTTGAGCTCCCCGGAAGCACGTCAACCCCCGTGTTGACGTCGTGGTAAACGGCGTTGAGAACGCGCATGTCCGGGTTCTTCAGGAGGGTGTGAAGATTGTAGACCGGGTTGTATATTCCAAAATGAAAGGCAAGCTTGGGCAGGTACAGGTCGCCGTCTATGACGAGCGTCCTGTATCCGTTCTTGGAGAAGTACGTACCCAGGTTGGCGGTCATTGTGGTCTTTCCCGCTCCGCCCCTGCCGGTTATCACCACTGATACCACTGTCTATGCCTCCGTCAATGCATTATTTAAAAAATGGCTGGAGGGGATTAGATGAAGTCCTCTATGGTCTTTGCCCTGACCATTATTGAAGCCTTCTCCCGGCCATAGAAGACCTCCACCAGACCGTCGGATTCAAGCTGTTTAACGGTTTTGAGAACCGCGGACATTGGGGTTTCAAGCTCGGCACTCAGGGCCTGGAGCGCCACGGCCCTTTTTTTGGTGGCAAGGACCTTATAAACAACATCCTTACGCCTGCCGAACATCGGGGGCACCGGTATATAATTACCACGACCACCTAAATAAACCTTCTGTGGACAGGATTGGCACATTTACAAGAGCAGATTTATAAAGCAACCGCTGAAGAGAGAATCATGCGCGGAGTTGTTGAGAGGCTTGATAATGAGGGACTGGGAGTCGTGAGACTCGGAAAGAAGGAGGTTCATGTCCCCTTCACCGCACCCGGAGACGAGGTGGAAATACGGAGATGGCGAAAGAGGAAGAGAACCCTTGTTGCGACCGATTTTGAGGTAATAACGCCTTCTCCGATGAGGACTGAGCCAAAGTGTCCCCACTTCGGTATCTGCGGTGGCTGCCTGCTCCAACATATCCCCTACGGGGAGCAGGTCAGGTTTAAATCCGACAAGTTATCCCGGATTTTGGGTTTTGATGTCGATGTTGTTCCATCACCCGTGATATATGGTCATCGAAACCGCATTGATGTTGTCATCTCTACAAAAGGCGTTGGATTCAGACGGCGCGGTACGTGGTGGGACGCGGTTGACATCGAGTGGTGTCCCGTCTTTGGAGACTCCAGCCGAAAGGTTCTCCGCTCCCTGAGGGACTTCATCGAGGACTTTAAGCCGAGCCTGTATGAGATCCGCAGGAACGAAGGGTTTTTGAGGTACATAGTTATCCGAGAGGGCAAGTTTACGGGAGAGCTCATGGTGAACCTCGTTACCTCTGAGGGGGGCCTTCCCGGGGAGTTCCCTGGGTACTTCGACTACGCCACCTCTGTCTACTGGAGCGTTAACAGAACCAAGAGCGACGTCTCCTACGGCGACGTTGAGAGGTTCTGGGGCTCAGAGTTTATAAGGGAGAAGCTCGACGACGTTACCTACCTGATACATCCAAACAGCTTTTTCCAGACTAACAGCCATCAGGCGGTCAACCTAGTCCGGCGGGTGGCCGAGCTCGTCGAGGGTGAGAGGGTGCTCGACCTGTACTCCGGTGTCGGAACTTTTGGAATATACCTCGCCAAGCGGGGCTTTAGCGTGGAGGGAATCGAGGCCAATCCCTTCGCCGTGGAGATGGCCAATAAAAACGCCCGGCTTAACGGCGTTGAGGCCACTTTCACCGTCGGAGAGGACAGGAATGTCGAAAATCTTTCAAAATACGACACGGTAATCGTGGATCCTCCGAGGGCGGGGCTGCACCCCCGGCTAATAAGGAAAATCTTAAAAGACAAACCGCAAAGCATCGTTTACGTCTCCTGCAACCCAAAGACCCTCAGGGCGAATCTCGATGAGCTGGTAGGAGCCTACTCCCTGGACGCCGCTGTGGGGCTTGACATGTTCCCTCACACACCTCACGTGGAGACGGTTGTCAAACTTAAACTCAAGGTTTAACTTTAGAACCAATAGGTTCAAAAACTTAATATACTTAGTCTGCATAACCTTAAACAGAGGTGATGAAAAATGCTTGATGAAAGGGATAGGATCATAATCGAGATGCTCACCAAGGATGCCCGCACTCCTTTCACGGAGATAGCAAAGGTTCTGGGCATCAGCGAGACGGCCGTCAGGAAGAGGGTCAAGGCCCTTGAGGAGGCCGGGGTTATCAAGCAGTACACCGTTGTCGTTGACCCCTCAAAGCTCGGCTACAACCTCGTCAGCCTGACCGGGGTTGACACCCTCCCCGAGAAGATATTCGACGTTGCCAGCAAGCTCAGGGAGTTTGAGTTCGTCAGGAGCGTCTATCTCACCAGCGGCGACCACATGATAATGGCCGAGGTGTGGGCCAAGGACGGGGAGGATCTCTCCGACATAATCTCCAACAAGATAGGCAAAATAGAGGGTGTCACCAAAGTCTGCCCCGCCATCATCCTTGAGAAGCTGAAGTGAGCTTTTCTCTTTTTACTTCGGGAGCCTGGCAAGAACGGTAGAACGAAGTCCAGTATGCGCCATATCCTGGATTTTTATATTTGAGGATGTTCTAAAACCTTGTCAGCTATGTAGAGGTCACGTCCGCAAGAATAGTATGGTGCGGTGGCCGGGATTTGAACCCGGGTTACCGGCTTGGGAGGCCGGTGTCCTAGACCAGGCTAGACTACCACCGCTCAGCCCAGCCCGTAATATAGGGAACCTTCGAACTTTAAAAGTTTTATCCCTCCTTTCTCCCAACGATAAGCCTCACGACGCCCGCATAGAGCCTCTCCTCGTGCTCCACATCGAAGTACTTCTCCACGAGCCTGTGAGTCTCCCTCAGGGTGTTGTCCTCTATCAGCCACCCGAGGAGAAGGTCAAGGGGCTTGAGGAGGAGCCAGTTGACGAGCCTGCAGTCGCTTTTTGTGTGTTCGAGGAACACAGCCCTTCCGCCGGGCCTCAGGACGCGGTTGATTTCCTCCATGGCTCTCTCCGGGTTTGGGATTGTGCAGAAGACGAAGGCTGAAACTACAGTGTCAAAGCTCTCGTCCGGAAATTCCAGCCTCTCGGCGTCCATGACGTAGAAGCGGGCGTTCAGACCTAATTCCTCGGCTCTCTTCTTTGCCACCTCCAGCATCTCGGGGACGGCGTCAATAGCGTGCAGCTCGATGTCCAAGGGGTAATAGGGCAGCATGAAGCCGGTCCCTACACCGACTTCGAGAACTTTCCCCGAGACGAACCGGGCGGCCTTCCTCCTGAGGGGCTCGAAGAACCTCTCCAGGGGGCCGTCTATCCGCTCGTACCTCTCGCCGAGCCTCGCGTACTTCTCCTTGAAGCTCATGAAGAGGCATTCTCAACCGGGGTTAAAACCCTTGCTGGACAGAACCGGGAAGTCGGCAGGCTTTTAAGGTGCCCCTCAAAAGCTGGCGTGGTGGTGCTTATGCCGTACCTGCTGATAGAACACCTTGAAGAGCTGCGCGACTGGGTTCTCCTGGAGTACAGGCACGCGAGCGAGTGGTGGGGAGAGCGGCTGATATTCACCAACGTAGAACCCCATGAAAGGGAAGAGCTCGCGAAGCTGGGGAGTGTTTTAACCCAGAGCGTAACCGAGTTCCCCTTCGACAGGTCGAAGCTCATAATCCTCGACCCCTTCGCGGAGGAGGAGCTGAAACCGGAGGACATTGAGGAGGACAGCATAATCGTCGTCGGGGGAATCCTAGGCGACTTCGAGTTCACGGGGAAGACCAAGAAGTTCATAACCGAGAGGATCGAAGGCGCCAAAGCGAGACATATCGGGAGCGTGCAGTTCTCCATAGACGGCTCGGCGATAGTGGCGAAGCTCATCGCGGAGGGGAAGCGGCTGGAGGAGATTGAGTACGAGCTGAACCCCACGATAAAGCTCGACGAGTTCAGCGAGATAACGCTCCACTACGCGGTGCCGAAGCTGGGCGGAAAGCTTCTGCTCACGCCCGGACTGATAGAGCTCCAGAAGAGGCAGCTCGGCTACACCGATGCCGATGAGGAAATAAGCGACGAGGAGCTTGAGGCGTTCTTCGAGGGGAGGGGGAAGCTTTAACTCCCGCTAGGCTCTTTTATTAAACTCTACTTCGTGCTATTGTGGACTCTTTCGAGTAAAGTTTATTAACCATCATTGCTAATTAAAATCGATAATCTCCAACCAAAGGAGTGACTGGAGGTCGCTGCCATGAGGCGAACCATCGCCGGAATACTCCTCGGCTTGATTTTTATGGGCCTGCTGGCGCCCTTTGCTACTCCATCCCCTGACAACGGAACCGGCTTCCTTTTCGTCGACGTGCCCCAGGGAACCCAAATAACCGTCTCAGGTGTTGGTTCCTATATTGGGCCCACTGCTCTGGAACTACCCTACGGCAGGTACACCGTGAAGGTCACGGGGGACGTTGAGGTCGTTGCCGAGGTCTTTGTGAGCCCAGATAACGTTACCATACTCCGCATTGATCCCAGAACCATCAGGGAGGCCGTCACCGGCGAGGGAATAACATCTGTTAGGGCCATACTCAACGAGAGCGCCAACTACAGCAGGGAGAAGCTCAACCCGCCGTTCGACCCGTTCTTCTTCCCGGGAGGGTGCGGGGGCAACTTTCCGTACATCAACATATCCAAACCGTATCCCATGAGCCTCCTCGTTAGGGGGAAGGACGAAATCTACCTGACCCTCAATGGAACCTTTATGCACCTCGGGGACGATGAAGGAACGGCTTGTGTGTTCTATGTCGATATATTCCCCGGCGAAAGGAACACAATAGTTTTCGTCAGAAATGCCACCTACACAGTCCCCTGGGCGAGGCTGGAGGTAAGCTCTGAGCCAAAAGACCTGACGGTTTACATCAACGGCGGCTACAACAGGTATATTCTCTACACGCCGGTAGGTCTCTATGTGCCCGCAATTCCACAAGACGTCTACAATTCCACTGCCTACGGCTTCTATGGATACATGCTGATTCCGGTTATTCACAGGCTCAACACTCACACCGTTGGAGTCGCAGAGGACAACTACCTCGTGGAGAGCGTCGTTAGGGTCTCTCCAGGAGGGAACTACTCAGTTCACGTGGACATGGAGAAGGTCAAACTCGCCCTCATGGTGGAGAGGAAGCCTCGGGAGGAGGTATCCGCGGTCATGAGATACTCAACCAGTGAGAACCCAGCAGAAAAGCCGGTTGAACTGAACGTGAACTCCATAGCCTCGCAGGACTTTGCGGTAAGTGACACCGTTGCAGCGGCTTTCACAAGGCTATCCCACGGGCTCGAGTTCGCACTCTAACGTCTCCATTCCCTTGCCATTTTCTCAATTTCTTCCCAAACCCTCTCCCTGTCGCCCTTATCGACGACCAGAAAAACCTCCTGAACGCTCCCGTCGCTCTTGGCTATGAGCTTCAAACCCGTCTTCGTCTCGCGGGAGACCCTTATCTCGAAGCCCCTGGAATCGCTCGCGTATATCCTGCCGGGGATGACTTTCTTAACCCCTGGGATCTGGGCTATCTCTTCGAGCGGCCTCTCAAGTCCCTTGAGGAAGTGGTGCTCCCTCTTGACGCCTTTCTTGAAGTGCTTCGGCATGGAAGGAGAATGGAAGAGAGGTTTTTAGGCCTTACGCCCTCTTCCTCACCTTGACGGCCACGCCCTTCTTTGCCCTCACCATCTCTTCGCCGCTCAGAACGGCCTTTCCTACACCCACCACTCTACCGTCCCTGACGACGCCGACGATGTCGTCGGGCCTTATCACAGGATCTGCCTCGTCAACGCCCACAGCAAAGACGTCGCCGCGGAGCTCGAAGTCCACCTTTACCCAGTAGCCTCCGACGGCGTCGTATATCCTCTGCATGCCGAAGGGCGTGACGCTTATGACGCCGTCCTTGAACGTTCCCGTCTGCTGGTTGTCCACAAAGAGGCGGAGCATCTTCGAGCCCTTGACCTTCCCGTTCTCCGGGAGGACGGCCTCTCCGGCACCGGCGCCGAAGTAGAAGTCGAAGACTTTCCTTATGCCCTCGAAGTAGCGGTAGGTCCTGTCCTCCTTTGTCCCCTCAAGCTCGAACTCCCTCAGAGTCTCCTTGAGAGATTCGAGGCTCTCCCTGCTCGTCGTGCCGTTCTTTACCTCGGTGAAGATTACCTCCCTTCCTGTCATCTCGGAGGCGAGCTTGGCTATCTCGACGTAGGCCTCATCGAGGTGGGCTATGATGGGGACGTCCTTCGGATACTTTTCGAGGGTCTTGGCAAGTAACTTGGCGGCCGGTTTTATCTCCTCCTCGCCCCAGTGGCCGGTGACGACTATGTCGTACTTGGCCAGCCACTCCCACTCCCTTGGAACGACGCCGAAGGGAGAAGTTAATATCAGCTCGTGGACTTTGGAAACGCCGGAGCCGAGGGCCTCTTTCACAGCTTTCCTGTAGAGGGTGTGTGAGCGGGAGAAGGAGTAGGGCTTTTTGGCAGAGCAGGGGAAGAGTAAGACCAGCTCGGTGTTCTCCGGCGGGGTAAAGCGCTCGGCGACGCGCGAGTGCCAGCGCTTCACCTCTGGCCTCCTTATCGAGGCGTCGCTTATGAAGTAGACAGTATCCTTCTGTATCGGAGTGTACTTTTCAAGGTAATCCCCGTGCTCCAGGTCGGCTATACGGAGGATTCCAGCGTTGTACTGGGTCGGGAAGTAGTTCTCCACCAGGTAGCGGAGCTTCCCTCTCTCAAGGGCCTTTCTGACCTCCAGGATGGTTCGTCTGGCGAAGTTGAGGGAGTTGGGCTCATCGCTCCAGATGAAGGGGCTGTACTGGGTGAAGCCCTTCCCCTCGAAGTCGTAGAGCTTAAGCGAGCGGGTGTCGAAGGCATCGACGCCGAGGTATACCGCTAGGGGGTAGAAGAAGGGCTCAAGGTCGGCTATGATCATAACGTTGGGGAACCTCTCGCGGAGTTCGCGCAGGATTCTCACGAAGTAGCGGTACTCCTTGATTAAAATCTTCGAGTTGCCGAGATAGACGGCGTCAAAGTTGTACCGCTCGATTATCTTGAAGAACTCCTCCAGATATTCCGTCCTCCTCAAAGCGGGCAGGTAGAAGGCGTTAAATCCCCCGTAGTTTACGCTCCAGAGCCTCCCAAGGGCCTTCTCTATAACGTCATCCGGCGTGTAGAAGCCGAGAGGTATGGATGGGGCCAGATTGAAGTCGTAATTCCCGGGTTCGGAGGGATGGAAGAAGGAGTTGAAGGGGGATAGTGTGAAGTCTACCCCCACTAGGGCTGGTGTCCGGAATGTATGCTCTCCAATCCTTACGAGACCCAGCCTTCCGGGCCCCTCGTGTCTGAGCACCTCCATAGCCAGGCCTCAGACGAGGTTGTACCTCTGGAGGAGCAGCAGCTCGTCAAGGGTGAGCTTCTCGCCGCGCTTGAACTTCTCAAGGGCTTCAACCGCCTTTTCGAAGCTGGCGTCCTTCTTGGAGCGCATCCTGGCGACGAGCCTGTAGGCTATGAGCTCCTTGTGCCTCTCGTCGTACTCCCTTATCTTCTTCTCGATCTCGCGGAGCTCCCTTCTGACCTCCCTCATCTTCTCGCGCAGCTCGACGACCTTGGCGTGGTACTCGTCGGCCTCCTTCTTGACCTCGTCGGCCTGGTTGAAGGCCTTTATCATCTGCTCGTGGAACTGCTGGCTCTGGTTTGCGAGCTTCTGTATCTCCATGCTTATGGCCCTCCTGGCCTTCTTGAGCTGGTCAACCTTCTTCCGGGTCTCCTGGAGCTTGTTGTGGAACCTCTGGGCCTGCTGGATTATCTCAAGCTCGGTCGCCAGAACCTGTATCTGGTCGACTATCTGCTTCTCCCTCTCAGGGGTTATGTTCGGGTTGGTCTGGAGCTCCCACTCCAGCTTCTCTATGCGCTCCTGTATCTTCTCGGGTGGCATCTTGAGCCTGCGGAGCTGGTTGTACTCGTCCCTCTTCGTCCTGTACTCGAGTATCTCCTGGTAGAGGAGGTCGAGCTTCGCGTTTATCTCCTCGCGGTTCTTCTTGAGCTCCTGTATCTGCTGGTTGATTTCATCCCTCTTGGCTTTATACTCGCGCCCCTTCTGGCGGAGCTGTTTTACCTCGTTGTTCTTTTCGTCCCTCTTCTGAACCCAGATTTGAAGCTCCTTCTCAAGCTCCTCCAGTTTGGCCCTTATCTCATTTCTCTCCTTTTCAAGGGCCTCAATCTCCCTCTTGATCCTCTTAATTTCCTCTGGATCCACTTTCACTTGCATCTCTCTTCCCCTTCCCTCTTTTTAGAACAGCCCGTGAGCTTACTCCAAACATCTGGACTGAAAACGGTGAGAGTAAATAAAAACTTTTTGGCTGAAATTTTGTGTGCCCTTCAAAAGAAGTGGAAGTAGGGGAAAGATTGACCCTTCAGGAACTCTCTCCCTTCTGGGTGTATGGCATGAACTCCACTGTGCCCCTCTGCTTTGTTGGCTGCCTGTAGAGTTCCATAAGGGCATAGACTTCCTCCGGGACACTGGTCTCGACGTGGAGGCCGAGCTCCTTGGCGTGTTCGTAGGTTATCGGGTAGTCGTGGGTCCACCGGCCTTCGGTGAGTACCTGGGCAAGCTCTCTGGCCTTCTCCTCCCCGTATCTGTCTTTCAATATGCTGTAAACGAAGTCCCGTACCTGCTTGATGGCCTTCTCTGCCACGTCTGCCAGAATGAGTGTCTGGTCGTCCACCTTGTCAACGCCCTTCCTCTCGACGGCCCTGACGATGCTTGGTCCGGGATACTGGCCAAGCTGAGGGTCAACAGGTCCCAGAACCGCGTGAGGGTCCATTATTATCTTGTCTGCGGCGAGGGCGATGAGCGTTCCGCCGCTCATGGCGTAGTGTGGGACGATAACCCTCGTCTCTGCCGGGTGGTCGTGAAGTGCCTTCGCTATCTGTGTGGCGGCTAGGACCAATCCGCCCGGGGTGTGTATTATGAGGTCTATCGGCTTGTCCTTGGGGGCCGCGCGGATGGCCCTAAGAACCTCTTCGCTGTCCTCGATGCTTATGAACTTGTAGAACGGTATGCCGAAGAGCCCGACGCTTTCCTGCCTGTGGATCATCGTTATCACGGTTGAGCCCCGCTTTTCCGAGAGCCTCTTCAGTATCTTGGCCCTGGCCAGCTGCAGGCTCCGGTACTGCATCTGGGGCCAGAGGAGCAGGTACATGAAGAACAGCCACCACAGCAGCGAGCCGAAGAATCCGGTGGTTGCGTCAGCCATGTCATCACCAAATAAAGAAGGGAGGGGAGATATTTATAGGCTTTGGTTCAGCCCTTTATGACCTGCGTTCCTGTCTTCCCTTCGAGGGCCTCGACGGCCCTGTCGAGCGCCGCTATCACGGCCCTCTCGCCGCCCCACTCGACGAAGCGTATGGCCGCCAGGACCTTCGGCCCCATGCTGCCCTTCTTGAAGTGTCCCTCCTCGTAGTACTTCTTCAGTTCCTCCACCGTGACCTTTCCGAGCCACCTCTCGTCGGGTTTTCCGAAGTTCACCGCGGCCCCGTTCACGTCCGTGAGGATCATGAAGATGTCCGCCTTTACCTCCTCGGCGAGCCTCTCTCCAGCCAGGTCCTTGTCTATAACGGCCTCCACGCCCTTAAGCTGGCCGTCCTCCTCGATGACGGGAACCCCGCCGCCACCGCTGGCTATGACGATGAAGCCCTTTTCCACCAGGTCAACTATCACAGGCGCCTCGACGTGCCCCATCGGGTCGGGACTCGGCACAACGCGCCTCCACCCCCTGCCCGAGTCCTCGATCACGACCCAGCCCTTCTCCTTTGCGAGCTTCTTCGCCGTTTCTTCGTCGTAGAAGGGCCCAACCGGCTTGCTCGGGTGCTGGAATGCGGGGTCGTTCTTATCAACGAGGGTCTGAGTGACTATCGTCGCCACGGGCTTCTCTATTCCGCGCCTCTTCAGCTCGTTCCTTATCGCCTGCTGTATCATGTATCCTATCTGCCCCTGGGTCATCGCACCTGCAACGTCCATTGGCTGTGCGGGAATGCCGTGGGCGGCCTGACCGGCGTCCATGTGGAGGAGGAGCGCGCCGACCTGCGGCCCGTTACCGTGGGTGATTACAACCTCATAGTCACCGTCAAGGATTATATCCACTATCTGCTTGGCCGTCTTCATGACGTTGGCCATCTGCTCCTCGTAGGTTCCCTTCTGGCCTCGCTGGAGAATAGCGTTACCGCCCAAGGCTATGACAACTCTCTTCATGAGCATCACCTCCGGGATGTATAGATACGCGGGGGAGGATAAAAACGTTCGTTAGGTACCAGTCCTGTTCACTGGAAAAAGGTTCGGGGGGTGGAAAAATAAGTTGGCAAAGGTAAAGGGTAGAGAAGCGGGAGGATGCGTCAGAGGTACCACTCCGAAAAGTTCCCCAGGCCGAGCCTCTCAAGTGTCCTCATGACGCCGAGAGCTATGCCCTCAACCTCGATTCCTCCGGGCGGCTTGTAGGCGTCGCCGACGATGTAAACATCGCCTATCGGGAAGTCCTCGACGGTCTGGCCGCTGGCAACCCTGTTGACGGGATTCCCATCGAGGTAGGTCTGGACGAGCAGAATCTCCCCTTCCTCGTCGAGGTTCGGGAAGATGCGGTGGATGTCATCGAGGCCCTTTCTCTGCTCGGCCTTGACGTTCTTTGACTGGAGGGCGTGGTGGAGCATCACCAGGGTGTAGCCCTTGGGAGCGAGCTCCGGGGAAATACTGGATGGCTCGTTGTAGCCGTTTATCCTCTCGGTATCTAGGGTGAAGACGACGGTGTTGCCTATCCTCGGTTCACCTTTTAAGGCAACGTTGTATTTTATGCCCTCGCTCGGCTTCAGCGAGTCCACCCTTTTGAGGTACTCGCGGTCGAAGTTGTCCCTGCCGATCAGCTCGACGGTCTCCCTGATGCCGATGTTGGAGATGAGAACGTCGTAGTTTAGCTCGTCGCCGTCGGAGGTAAAGACCCTCTTCGCCTCGGGGTCGATCTCGACGACCCTCTTCCTCGTGAGGACTTTTCCACCGTTGGCTTTCGTGAGCCTCGCCAGCTCGCCGGTTATCGCCCTGCAGCCGCCCCTGACCAGTCCAGGCCCGCCCCATCTCAGCGCCGCCTTTATCTCCCTCGCCAGCTCTCCCGCCGGAACGTCCAAGACGCTGTCGGCCCAGCCAAGGAAGCTCTTGATGAAGAGGTCGACGAACTCGTTGTCGCCGATCCTTTCCCTTATCCACTCGCGGCCACTCATCCCGGCCTCTTCGCCGGTTGGCAGTTTGTTCCTCTTGATGTCGAGAAGAAGCTTTGTAGCCCTGGCCTTCTCGGTCAAGCTCAGATACTTCCAGCCATCGCGGTAGTGGAAGGTTTTTCCCCCGTAGAGAATCATGCCCTTTGGATTCGAGTTCACGATTTGAACGTCCGCGTTGAGGAGCTTAAGGAGGTGGGCCAGGGGGCCGTCCTCGCCGTGGGGGAGCATGTGGAAAGCGCCGGTGGAGAGGCCAAAGCCCCTGTATTCCAGGTTGGTGAAGCGGCCGCCGACATATGGGGCCTTCTCAAGAACGGTGACCTCGTAACCGTTTTTGGCCAGGAACGAGGCCGTCAGAAGGCCGCCGATTCCAGAGCCTATTACAACTGCCCTCATGTTTCCCACCCGAAAACCTGAGGAAGGAGGGGAATATAAGGGTTGTTCCTGAAAGGAAGAAAGACTCAGAGGCGCCAGTCAACACCGAGGGCCTCGCTGTACGCTTCAAGGACCCTTTCGAGGTATTCCTTGGCGGTGCCGACTTTGTCGATTCTGAACTTCTCTGCCCAGCGCTCGTTACCGAACTCCTCGCTGCCGGCAGCAACGAGGTCAATGACCCTCATACTGTCCCAGAAGACAGGCGTGTAGCCCGCTCTCCTGGCGTATTCGATGAGCCTCTTGATCTGCTTCCTGGCGTGCTCCTCCATGTCCACGTTGGCTCCGTATGCGTCCATGAACAGTGCTTTAAGGACCGGCTTCATCCATCCCCTGTGGAAGCGGCACCAGCCGACGTTGTCGTACCAGAACTCCCAGAGAGCCGAGGCGATTATCTTCTGGGCGAGCTCCTCCGGCTCAAGGAAGACGCCAAACTGGTAGAACGTCCAGTAGCGGCCCTGGATTGGGAGCGGTATGTAGTTGCCTATAGCCCAGTACATCGTCGGCGTCATCTCCCCGTTCTCGCCGAGCGGAACAAAGACGCCGTAGTCCTTGAAGCTCTCGCCGTACTTCAGCCTGTCCTTGAACATCTCGTCAAAGATCACGCTCGCCTTCCTCTTGCCGAGGCCGATCACCTTGGCTACCTCGTTTTCGGCGAAGGCCACACGGTGGGCCAGCTCCGCCACGAGTTTGGCGTTGACCTCGCTCGCCTCGACGGGTCTCTCAAGGAGCGCCTCCTTCGTGAACTCCGGCTTTCCGCTTATGCCAACCTCCTCGGGCCTCAGCAGACCGCGGTGGACGAGCTCAAGAACCCACGCCGCAGTTCCTCCAAACTCTATCGCGTCGAAGCCCATTGCGTCTGCCGCGTGGACGCTTATGTCGCTGGCACGGAGGCTTATGCTTCCGCTCAGCGGCCCGTTGGCCTCGTAGGGCTCATACTCGACGTGGTGTCCCCTGCGGTGCTTCTTGCACACGACCGGACACGGCTCGCCGCAGGTCGTCCAGTTCTTGGGCTTTATGGCCTCCTCGTTGAAGGGCTCCCAGTAGTGTTTCATTATGTTCTCGTGGATTTTTATGCGCTCCTCCTTCGGGATGTAGGGCATCTGCCAGTTCAGGATGGGCACGAAGTCGCCCTCCGCCGGGTAGTTGCCGCCGAAGGTCCCTCCTGTGTTGAGCTTGGGGTTGAAGCGGTATTTGGTCGTTTTCTCGGCTATTATCTCGTTGTAGGGCTTCTTGTGTACTCCCTCGACGATGTCCTTGGAGGTCTTGAAGCTGCCGATGTCCTCGCCCGGGAAGCTTCTTCTCCTCGGCTTTCCTCCGAAGATTATTCCGACAACGTTGTGTGCCCTCATGAGAACGCTTCCGGAGCCTCCCCTCGCAGCCCAGTCCTCGCTGCCCACGAGCCTCTCTCCCTTCCTGAGTGCCTGGGAGAATATGGCGCCGTAGTTGGTGTTGAGCGAAGCAGGCCCGACAACGGCTATGCGGTACTCGAAGTCGAACCTATCGCCGAAGGTATCGATGAGGTACTGTGTGAGGGCATAAACCCCTTCCTCTCCCTCGTAGCCCCTCCAGATTTCAACGACCTTCTCAAGTTCTATCGCGTGGAGCTCCACCCTCACGTTTTCCCCGTCGTTGTACAGGAGAACCACTACCGGCTTCTCGGCCTTGCCCTCAAAGGCCACAAAGTCAACCCCGACGTTTTTGAATGTGTAGGCGGCTCCACCCATGGCCGAAGGGAAGAGCGTTCCGTAGAGGGGGGAACGGAAGAAGAACATGAGCCTGTGGGCCCCGGGCAGGGTTGAGCCTGAGAAGGGCCCCATCCCCATGACGACGACGTTCTTCGGGTCGTAGGGTTCGAGGCTGTGGGTTTCGAGGTTCTCGTGAACCTCTATCCCGTAGTCTATGACCCCGTATATTCCCTCCTTCTCCAGCTCCTCGCTTTCGACCTTTCCTTCGTTCAGGTTGATCCTGAGAACCGTGAACTTCATATCCCTCACCCCGTATCACTCCCAGTGTTATTTACAATTAATGTATTTAAGAGTTTTGAGAGGTTGCGCTATGTCCTGCCGTCGGGAAAAAAATAAAACGGTGAATCTGGCTAAAGCCCTGCCGTGCTACGCTTCCCTCGTGGCCACTATGTTTGCCCCGGTTCCGAGGACGTTTTCTATTATGACCTGTCCCACACTGACCGGTGCCTCGACCTCGACATCCGCGAGCTTTCGCATGATCTCCGGTATGAGGTTCTTGGGAACTGGCCTGTCGCTCTTGACGGCAACGGTGGGAAACCTTCCCCCCTTCACCCTCACGACACTCATGACGATGCGCTTTGGCTCTCTGACTTCCTGTATCGCGTAGTCCTTCCCCCTTGGACATGTGAAGCCCTCGACTCCGGTTATCTTGTCGCCCTCCATGGTCACCTCCACTGTACAGCCCAGGGGACAGACGATGCAGGTCAGCCTGAACTTCTTGGTCTCACTCATCACGAACGACCTCCATGGTGATTCTGTCTTTGGCCCGGGCTATCTCTTCCCTCTTCAACCTCACTCTTATCATCTCGGAGGGCCTCACGAAGGGCAGCCGTATCTCTTTCCCAATCTCTGGGAAGCGGAGCTTGACGTTCTCCTCCGGCTCGGCCACCCTCGCGTATATTGTGACGTCTTTGGTATCGGCCAGATAGTGTGGCACCGCCAGCCTGATGTTTCTTCCTTTCACGAGCCTTCTCCATTTAAGCGCGGGCAGGCCATCGTTTTTGACGAACTCGTACGCTCCCACGGCGGCCTCCTCTCCCTGCTCGACGACGTAGTCAACGAGGTCATTGATGACGAGGGCGTTCCCTGCGACGAAGATTCCCGGGACGCTGGTTTCCAGGTAGCTGTTGACGACCGGCCCCTTGGTGGCAGGGTCTATCTCCACACCTGCCCTCTCTATGACCCTGAGGTACGGGACAAGGCCCGCCGCTAGAACGACGGTGTCGCAATCTATGCTCTCCTCTGTTCCGGGGATTGGCCTGAGGTTCTCGTCAACCTTCGTCACGATGACCCTCTCGACCCTTTTCTTTCCTTCAACCCTCGTTACGGCGTGACTCAGGTAGAGTGGGATCCCGAAGTCCTCAAGGCACTGGACGACGTTTCTGGTCAGTCCCCCGGGGTAGGGCATGAGCTCTATAACCGCCTTGACGTGGGCGCCCTCAAGGGTGAACCTTCTCGCCATTATGAGTCCGACGTCGCCCGAACCCACTATGACTATCTCCTTCCCGGGCATTATGCCGTAGATGTCCATCATGGTCTGGGCTTCCCCGGCGGTGTATATTCCGGCAACCCTGTGCCCGGTTATCCCTATCTCGAACATGTGCCTCTCCCTTGCGCCCGCTGCGTAGATGACGGTCTTTGCCCTGACATCGAAGAGCCCCTCCTCCGTCACCACCCGGAGGATCTTGTGCCTGTAGGAGTACGGCACTATCTCAAGGACGTGGGCGTTCGTGTAGTACTCGACCTCCAGCTCCCTGAACCGCTTGATTATGCGGTGTATGAACTCCGTTCCGGTCAGGTCTTCCTTGAAGTAGTGGAGCCCGAAGCCCGGGTGCACGCACTGCATCGGGACACCGCCGAGGAATTCCCTGTTCTCGATGAGAAGGACGCTCATCCCCAGTTCCTTTGCCTTTATCGCAGCGGCCAGACCGGCGGGCCCGCCTCCAATGACAACGACGTCGTACTCACTCCTCATCGTTCTCACCCCTGAGGAGAACCTTTATGTCGCCGATGCCGTACTCCGTTCCCTCTCCCTTCAGGGTAACCTTCCAGAGCGGGGTTCCGGTTTCTCTGGCTATGATGTTGGCTATCCTCACCCTGCAGAAGGAACCTTGGCAGGTTCCGGCCATGACGCCGCTCCTCAGCTTGACGCCGTCGAGGCTGATGGTTCTAACGCCCATCCGCTTCATGCGGTGTATTATGTCCACTATGTCGCCCTCCGTTATCGTGCGGCACATGCAGACTATCCTTCCGTAGGAGGGGTTCTTCTTTATCAGCTCCGCCTGCTTCTCCCGCGGCAGAACCTTGAACCAGAAGGCGTCCCTGTAGGGGTTCCAGTGGGACTTTTTGGCCAGCTTCACGTCCAGTTTGCCCCGAATCAGCTCCTCAACAACGTAGTGCGCTATCGCTGGAGCCGCAGTCAGTCCGGGCGACCTTATTCCAGCAACGTTTATGAAGCCCCAGGGGTCGTCGTAGGCCTCTATTATCCACCTGCCGTCCGGTGGCTCTGGTCTCAGGCCAGCAAAGGTTCTTATCACCTTGCTCCTGGGCGGTAGTCCCCTAACCAGCTTCTTCGCCATCTCCCATACGAACTCCAGCCCCTCCTTGGTGGTAGAGGTGTCGTCCTTCGCATCCTCCGGCAGGTCCTCGGCGGTGGGCCCTATCATAACCCCATCGTTCATCTCGGTGATGACGTAGACGCCCTTTGTGGTCGGGGTCGGCGTCTGGTGGACTATCCTCCTGACCTTGGGTTCGGCATCGTCGTCGAAGATGTAGTACTCGCCCCTCCTTGGGCGTATCGTGAAGTGGTCTATGCCTGCCATGGCAGAGATTCTGTCCGCGTAGAGGCCGGCGGCGTTTATGACGATGTCCGCCTCGATGAACCCCTGGTTTGTTTCAACACCCCTAACCTCCCCGTTCTCCACCTTTATTCCGCGCACTTCGGTCTCCGGGTGGAACTTAACCCCGTTGTCAACGGCGTTCTCAGTGAGAGCCACGGCTGCTATCGGCGAGGACATGACTCCCGCGGTGGGTGCCCACAGCGCTCCCGCAGCGTTTGGGTTGACGTTGGGTTCGAGCCTCAGGAGCTCCTCCCGGTCAACGAGCCTGACACCAGGAACGCCGTTCCTCTGTGCAAGCTCCAGGTAGTACTCGGCAACCTTCATATCCTCCTCTTCGAGGGCAACCATGAGCTCGCCCGGCCACTTCGCGGGGATGCCAAGCTCCTTGGTCCACTGGTACCAGAGCCTGTTCCCCTCGACGCAGAGCTTCGCCCTCAGGGGATGCTTTTCGGGGTCATCCTCGTGTCCGGGGTGGATTATTCCCGTGTTGGCCTTGCTGACGCCCATCCCGGCATCGGCGTGTTTCTCGATTAGATGAACATTGAGTCCCTCGTACTGGCTGAGAACGCGCGCTATCGACGCCCCGACGACGCCGGCACCGATTATTGCGATCCGTGTCTTCATTCCATCTCCCTCCTAATTAACCTAAGAAAGGGTTTTTCTCGTTTTAAAGCTTTCTTAAACCTCAAGTTCCTTTCAGCGGCACGCAGAGAACATATCTGGGCATAAAAAGGCAGCACATTGGTGGACATTGGAGCAATGGACTGAAGTGTCCTTTCCCTGTTTTCGGCGGCCCGGCAGAACAGCCAGCCCTTCCAGCCCGTTCAAAACGGTGAAAGGTGAAGGGACGGGTGGTGCTCCCGTCAAGTCCCTGTGACCTTCGCCCACCCCAGCGCCCTCTTCACGGCCTCCTTCCAGCCGCGGTAGAGCCTCTCCCGGGTCTCCGCGTCCATCTTTGGTTCAAATATCCTCTCAGCCTTCCAGAGATCCCTTATCTCTTCCATACCCTCCCAGTAGTCCACGGCCAGTCCTGCAAGGTAGGCCGCCCCGAGGGCAGTGGTTTCCTTGACGACAGGCCTTATGACGGGCTTTCCGAGTATGTCAGCCTGGAACTCCATGAGGAAATCGTTCGCCGTCGCTCCCCCGTCGACGCGCAGTTCCTTTATACCAACGAGCCTCTCCATCTCCTCGATCACGTCGCGGGTCAGGTAGGCTATCGCCTCCAGCGTCGCCCTCGCCAGGTGCTCCCTCCCGGTTCCACGCGTTATCCCGATTATCAAACCCCTGGCGAACTGGTCCCAGTAGGGCGCCCCGAGGCCAACAAAGGCAGGGACGAAGTAAACGCCCTCGTTGCTTTCGAGCTTTCTTGCGAGCTCTTCGGTCTCCCCAGCACTTCCTATGATCCTTACCCCATCGCGGAGCCACTGGACGGCTGCGCCGGTTATGAAGACGCTCCCCTCAAGGGCGTAGGTGACCTTTCCGTTGAGCCCCCACGCTATCGTCGTGAGAAGGTTGTCGGAATAGCGGACGGTTTTGCCGGTGTTTGCCAGGATGAAGTTCCCGGTTCCGTAGGTGGCCTTCACCATTCCCGCTTCAAAAGCGGTCTGACCGAACAGGGCCGCCTGCTGGTCGCCGGCATCCCCACTCACGGGTATTTCGGCTCCGAGGAGCTCTCCCTTTGTATAACCGTACACTTCGCTCGACTCCCTGACCTCGGGAAGGACCTCTTCAGGAATCCCGAAGAGCTCCAGCAGCTCATCGTCCCAGTCGAGCTTCTTGATGTTGAAGAGCATCGTCCTGGAAGCGTTGGAGTAGTCGGTCACGTGCTCCCCTGTGAGGCGGTAGATGAGGAATGTATCCACTGTCCCGAAGAGGACCTCCCCCCTCTCGGCCTTTTCCCTGAGTCCCGGGACGTTGTCGAGGAGCCATTTGAGCTTGCTTGCCGAGAAGTAGGCGTCCGGAACCAGGCCTGTCTTCTCCTTGATTACGTCCCCGTATTCCCTCTTTATCTCCTCCACCATCTTGGCGGTTCTCCTGCACTGCCAGACGATGGCGTTGTGGAGGGGCTTGCCGTTTCTGTCCCATACTATCGTCGTTTCCCTCTGGTTGGTGACGCCTATTGCCGCTATCTGCCCCGGCCCGATTTTAGCCCTCTCCAGCGCCGTCTTTATCGCCCTGAACTGGGCATCCCATATCTCGTCCGGCCTGTGCTCAACCCAGCCGGGCTTCGGGTAGTGCTGTGGGAACTCGTACTGGCCTATCCCCCTAACGTTACCCTCCCTGTCAAAAACTATTGCCCTGGCGCTTGTGGTTCCCTCGTCGAGGGAGAGAATGAACATGTCCCCGCTCATTTCAACCACCGGTGTACATTCCCATTCACCCTGCACTGGGAGTGTATATTGATGGCTATGGTGGTCTGGAGTTATAAGATTTTACGGACAGAAAAGGGGAAAAGGAAATCACTCGACGGGCTCGAATCTGTCCTTGAGCTTCTCCAGAACTCCCGGGAGGGTGGTGTACTCCATGTCCTCCATCGGGAGTCTGTGGGGCTCGAACGGGCCGTGCCTGCGCATGTACTCGGCGATCTCAAGGGCCTTCTGCCTGGCCCCATCGAAGGCCGGGTCGTCGAAGAGGTCAACCGGGCCGACGAGCTTTCCTTCGGGGCTTATCTGCCAGCCGAGGGCGACGACCCTTGGAGGTCCATCGAACCTGGTCGGGTTGGCCATGTGCATCGGGACGGGCATTATCGGGCCGTTGTGTGAGCCCCTCATCCAGCCGCTGACCAGGTGAGGGAATGCGAAGGGCTCAAGAACCTCTCCGAGTGCCGGAAGGCCGCTCTGAGCCCTAACGATGGCTACCGGGTCGTCCTTTCCAACGTACTCGCCGGCTATTTCGTAGAGCTTCTCGGTGCTTATGACGGCGACCGGTTCGTCCTTCGGTATCTTGTGGCCCTCCTTGGGGAAGACCCTCTTGATGACATACCTTGACTTGGCGCCGATGAGGGCGAGGAGGTCGTAGAGCTCCTCGGGAGTGTTGAGGGTAACCCTCGTGTGCTCCTTTATGTCCCAGACCTCAAAGCGGAAGCCCATGTGCATGTTGGGGTCTATCACGAGCCCGGCGGTGTTGAACGGGTCTGCGAACATCCTGAATATCGGAAGGTTGAAGGCACCGGGCTCGGTCTTGTCCATGTGGAAGGTAACTACAGGCTCGCTCTTTCTCACGGTTATCTCCATCTCAGCTATTCCTGGACCCATTCCCCTTATGTTGCCGCTGAAGGCGTCCTTCAGGAGGTCCTGTCCGGCACCGTAGAGACCGAGCTCCTTGGCGACCTTCGTGGCCTCCTCAAAGGCCTTCCAGGCGAGACCGTGTATCTCGGAGCTGTCAACACCCTTCCTGTGGGTCATGATGAGCTGAAGGTCGTCTCCACATGTGGCGACGTAGAAGTCGATTATCATGCCCTCCTCCCGGGCCTTGGCAAGAACCTCCTCGGCGGTCTCGACAAGCTGGGGATGAACCCTCGAATGTCCGGGCCAGCCGCCGATGTCGGCCTTTATAACGCTGATCGTTATCTTCTCTCCAACTGCCATGGCAATCACCTCGATGGCTTTTAAGCACTTTTATGCTTATAAAACGTTAATATCACCGCCAATGATACTCATGGAGACGGCAAAGCCGGGATTCGGCGGAAAAAAGAGAGATTCACTCGCAGATGTCGGTCCATCCGAACTCCTCTTTGGCAACCTTGATCAGGTTCTTGAGCTCTTCCTTCTTTATGTTGACGCTTGAGCTTGCACCAACGAGGGCTATGATGCCGTGGACCTCTTCCTGAACCTGGATCACGTCGTCACCAACCTTAACCACGCGGAGCTCCCTTCTGGCCGTTTCTCCCTCGCCGATGTAGAACTTGTCGTGGCCTATCTTTATGGGCTCCTCCATGATACCACCTCGTAAACTTTTTATGAGTCAAAGTTAATAAAACTTCCGCTCCCACTGAACCTTTGCAAAGGCTGGCAGTCCTTTTTCTGGAAGTTTGACGAGTACCCTCTGACAAAGGCTGGCGGAGACTTCAGAAAAGCCCTAGCCGGACAAATAATCCTGCCCGTTCGGGCCGGCCAAAATGTCCCAACCAAGGGGGCACATGGGGAGTTACATCCCCTTCAAGTGGTTGGTGGCGGCCGATGGCAAGAAACACAAACAGGAACCTACTGAAAAAGGCACTCAAGCCCCAATGGAACTTCCGTCAGAAGGATTTCAATGGTGGGGGCGCGGGGATTTGAACCCCGGTCCGCGGGTTTCTCCGGGTCAGAGCTCCAAAGGCTCATCCCCAAATCAGCAAACCCGCAAGTCCTCATACCTCTGGAGCCCGCGATGATGGACCAGGCTACACCACGCCCCCATCCGGCTTAACCTACCCAAGCCGAGTTTATAAGTTTTGCTATCTCTTTCCGATGATTATACCGCCCACTATCATCGCCAGCCCCAGCACCGTTGCCGGGGCGATGCCTTCCCCGACGACGAGGGAGATGAAGAAGAGGCTCAGGAAGGGCACGAGGTAGGCCAGGTTTGAGGCGAAGGCCATGTCGCCCTCGACCGCCCTGTACCAGAGGAGGAACGTGATACCCATCTCGAAGAGGCCGACGTAGGCCGCCCCGACGAGGCCTTCCGCTGGAGGAACGGCAGGCCGGCCCGATAGCGCGAGAACCACCGAAACGTAAGCGAACCCGAAGAGGAAGTTCCAGAACATCTTCTCGATGAGTGGCCTGTCATCGCGCAGGTTGAGGATCCAGTAGCTCGCCCATATCACCGCGCTCCCCAGACCGAGGGCGACGCCAACCGGATCCGAAAAGTTCAGGCCGGTTATGTTTCCCTTCGTGGCCACAACCAATGCCCCAAGGAAGCCTATGAAGAGTCCCAGCACCGTTCTCGCTCCCGGCCTCTTTCCGAGGAGGGGGATCGAGAGCAGGACGAGCATGAGAGGCCAGGTGTAGTTGAGCGCCTGCGCCTCCTGTGCCGGAAGCCTGTCGTAGGCCGAGAAGAGCACGGTGTAGTAGAGGAGCGGATTTATTAAGCCCAGATAGGCGGAGCGAAGGTTCTCTTTCCTCAGCGAGAACTCCCTGGAGTAAAGAAAGCCAAATACGATGAGTGAAGTCAGGGAAGCGTATAAGAGTAACTGGAGGGGGCTCATGTAGCGCAGCGAGAGCTTGAAGGCGCTCGCGACGGTTGACCAGAGGAGCACCGCGCCGACGGCGTGTTTTCTGGACATAGCTCCAACTCATTCTCGGGAAATATAAATCCAGCGATTTTGGTTTCCTGAATAAAATTCGGTTCTGCCCCCGTTACCAGGTAACGCCCCCATTACCTAAAGGATTTTGGGTGATTAAGGAAAAATCGGGGGATGGAGAAGACAATAAAACGGGAGGAATCACTCCTCCCTGAAGGCTCCGTACTTCTTGGGGTCGTAGAAGGGCGGAGCAACGGTTACGGCCTTCTTGGGCTTGCCCCTTATCTCTATCTCCAGCTCGACGCCAGGCCTGGCGTACTCCTCCTTCACGAAGGCTATCCCAATGCCAATTCCGAGGAGCGGGGAGCTGGTCCCGCTGGTTACCTCTCCTATGGGCTCGCCGTTCGCGTAGACGGCATAGCCCTCCCTCGGAATGCCCCTGTCAACCATTTTGAAGTGCACCATCTTCCTGCCGAGGCCGCGCTCCCTCTGCTTGAGGAGGGCCTCCTTTCCTATGAACTCCTTGTCCCAGAAGATGGCGAAGTCGAGGTTGGCCTGGAGGGGCGTAACTTCGTCGATGTCGGTGCTGAGGAGCTGGAGCTCCTTGGTCTCGTTGCCGTAGAGCGTGTAGCCGGCCTCAAGCCTGAGGGTGTCCCTCGCTCCCAGTCCAGCGGGCTTTATGCCGTACTTCTCCCCGGCATCGAGGATGGTCTTCCAGACGTGGAGGGCCTTCTCCGGCTCCCCGCGCTTGCTCTCGTCCGGGTGATAGGGGTTGGCGTCCTCGAAGTAAACCTCAAAGCCGTTCTCACCGGTGTAGCCGCTCCTTGAGAGGAGCATCTTGATCCCATCGAGCTCGACCTCCTTTGCCTGGAACCACCAGAGGTCGTTGATGTCGATGCCGAAGAGGTCCTTGGCGAGGTCTCTCGCCTTCGGGCCCTGGATGGAGAACATTACCATGTCGTAGGTCTTGTTTTCAATCTCAAGGTCAAGCTCGCCGAACTTCTCGATTCCGCGCTTTATCGCGTTGAACCAGGCGTCGAGCTTCTCGAAGGCATCGCTGTCACAGACCATCATGTAGGTGTCGTTGCCCATGTTGAAGACCAGCGTCTCGTCCTTTACAGCGCCCCTCTCGTTGAGGACGAGCGTGTAGGTTCCGCTTATCGCCGGGGGCCTTGAAATGTCGTTGGTGGTCACATACTGAAGGAACTCCAGGGCGTCCTTACCGCGGAAGATGAACTCTCCCATGTGGGAGACGTCGAAGATTCCGACGCCGTTCCTAACGGTTAGGTGCTCCTCCTTTATGCTGGAGTACCAGATGGGCATCTCCCAGCCGGCGAACTCCTCGACCTTCTTCGCGTTCTCCCTGTGCCAGTCAAAGATGTGAACCCTCTTAACCATAGCTATCACCGTTGAGAGTTCGCTCTGAGCGTTATAACCCTTTCCAATTGAATGGATAACGATAATAAGCACCAACGTCCAAATTAATACTGAGGTGTCCAAGATGTTTGAGAAGGTTTTGTACCCGACCGACTTTTCGGACGTTTCCCTGCACGCCCTGCGCACCTGCATCCCGAAGCTCATCTCCATGGGAGTTGGGGAGCTTCACCTCATCCACGTTGTTGACATAACCATCGCCGAGTTCGAGGCCTTTGAGCTTGAGGACATCTACCGCGAGAAGCTTGAGAAGCTCGCCGAAGAGCTCAGGACTGAGGGTGTGGATGTGAACGCGATAGTCAGGATAGGGATTCCCTCCATAGAGATAGCAGAGGTGGCGGAGGAAAGGGACATAGACCTCGTCGTCATCCCAAGCGTTGGTGAGAACATCTGGAGGACGATGTTCATGGGAAGCACCGCCTCCAACCTTGCCAGGGCCACCAGAAGGCCGGTTCTCCTCCTGAAGTACCAGAAAAAGGACGACGGCTTTGAGCCATCGGTGGACTGTTCGACAATATTCAAGCGCCCCCTGGTTGCACTTGACTTCTCGAAGTGCTCGGTAAAGATAGTCAAGACCGTGAGGGAGTTCGAGGAGCTCATAGAACGGGGAATCCTCGTGCACTCCGTGGACTACGGGAAGATGGACGAGCTTGAGCACAACATAGAGGTGGCGAAGATTAACCTCAGGAAGTCCGCCCGGGGCGTGAAGGCCCACTTTGACGTTGAGGTTCTCGTGGGCAGTGCCAGTCAGGCGATAATAGGGACGGCCATCGCAAAGAACGCCACGCTGATAGTCATAGGCAAGAAGGGCAGGAACTTTCTGAAGGATCTGCTCCTTGGAAGCACCGCGGAGAGGGTCATGAGGGACTCAAAAGTCCCGGTACTGTTGGTGCCGTGCGATTAGCCTCAGACTGGAACGGCTTCCACATCAAGATTCGGTAGCTACCCTGTTGCCATCATCGGCCGTTTCTCTCTTTCTTCGGCTCTCTTATAAACTTACTCCCGGGTGCTTTCTCCACTCATAACGGCGCTCGCTATCATGTGTGCCAGCCTGAGGGGCTCCGGGACGAGCCCGGTTCGGGTCGTGACCCTGACGACTTCGGAGGCTTTGTTTCCCTCGATTCCCACCACTTGGATGTAGAGCCTCTCCGGGATGAGCTCCAGGAGGGGAGGCGATTTTCTAAGGAGTTCTATCCTTTCCTCGGCATCACTGAAGTGCTTTCTTAGCGCCCTTTCCATCGCCTCCATGTCCGGCCTCTTCCTGATAACGACTACCACCGGAAGACCCGTCTCCCCGTGGAGCCTCTCCAGGTCAACGACGTTGAAACCCGCGTAGGTTATCCCCTTGAGGAGAATTAGCCTCAGATCTTTGAACCTGGAGGAGTTGACGGCGTCTATCATTGCGTCGGTGGCGTCGTTTCCATCAACGGTTATCCAGCGCGAGAGGACTCCCATGACTTCCTGAGAGCCCTTCATGACAACTCCCACTAGAATGGTCTTCTCCCCTCTGAGTTTGGAAGAAAAAGAGAACGTCCCATCGTCAAACCCTACGACGCGGATCTGGGGCTTGACCTTCCTTATCATGTCAGCACCTTCTCAAGCCACTCAGCGTATTCACCGTTCACCTTGTCGACCTCGATGCGGGCTATTATTGGAACGGTGTAGGGGTGCATCTCCTTTATGGCCTCCCTCAGCTCCTTCCACTTCTCGACGCTCGTCTTGAGTATGGCACCGACCTCGGTGTCCTCCTCAATCTTCCCCTGCCACCAGTAGAACGCCCTGTGCTCCCTGAGGTTGGCGCAGGCGATGAGCTTTTTCTCAAGCAGGGTCTTCACTATCCTTTCGGCGCTCTCCCAGTCCGGGAAGGTCGTGTAGACGAATATCATCTCCATGTCCCCCACCCTGTTCTGAACTCGATGGATAAGCTTAAATCGGTTGTGGGGGTATCATCAACGGGATGAGGTATGGAGCGGGTGAGGGCTCACCTTAGAATCTACGGACGCGTTCAAGGGGTTGGCTTCAGGTGGAGCATGCAGAGGGAAGCGAGAAAACTCGGTCTCAGCGGCTGGGTAAGGAACCTGCCCGATGGAACCGTCGAGGCCGTTATTGAGGGTGACCCCGAAAGGGTGGAAGCGCTCATCGGCTGGGCGCACCAGGGCCCGATGCTTGCCAGGGTAACGAGGGTGGATGTAAAATGGGAGGAACCGGAGGGGCTGGAAGGCTTTAAAGTCACGGGGTAGCCTCAAACCTCTCGATGAGAACCCTTTTTGGGCAGTATTTGACCTCGCAGTAGTTGCAGACGAACCTCTCCTTATCCTTCTCGGGCGTGTGGAGTATGAGCTTCCTGAAACCCTCCATCTCCTTGATGCGCATGAAGACCTCAACGGGCAGGGTTCCGTCTATCACTATGTAGAGCTTCGTGGGCTCTTCGCGGAGGTTTCTGCTAAACACCTCCATTACCGAAACGCCGTTGTCCGAGAGCAGGGCGAGAACCTCGGAAAAGCCCCGGAGGTAGCCCTCTTTGTCCAGCTCTATCTCCAGAACCTCCCACCCCATCAGGGGGGCGACCTCTATCAGGCTCGGCAGGGGATTGAGCCTCTCAAAGATGAGCTTGAGGGGATAGGTCTTCTCAATGTATTCTATGGTGTGATAGACTATCTTCCTGTTGACCCCTATGACCCTGGCGAGCTCGCTTATGGGAACCTCCACGTTCCGAAGGTATATCTTGCCGTTCTTTACGCTGAGGCCGTTTTCAAAGAGAAACTCGGCTACCTTCCTTCTGGCAGGGTAGTTCTTGAAGTAGGCCTCCAATACAAGCATCATTTTTGTTCACCTCTTACTCATATGTGGGTAGGAATGGATATTTAAATCTTTCCCTTCCCTACCGTCCGCAAGATTATTAACGAAGTCCGGCGTATCATCTCACTCAGGGGGTGAGGCCTGTGGTCAGATTTGATGTGGTGGGCATTGGGAATCTGAACTACGACATCATAATGCTGATGGAGCGTTTTCCCGAGTTCCACGAGAAGGTCAACGCCAAAGAAGCTTTTTTCGGTCTGGGCGGCGCAGCTGCAAACACGATAAGCTGGCTGGCCACCTTTGGGTTGAAGACGGGCTATATAGGTGCCGTTGGTCGGGACGAGATAGGTGAGGCTCACCTGGCATACTTCAAAAAGCTCGGTGTGGACACCGGCGGCATAAAGGTCGTCGACGTTCCCTCCGGTGTGGCCGTGGCGATGATACGCGGTGAGGACAAGAGGATAGTGAAGTACCCGGGTGCCAACCGGATGAAGGAGGTGGATTTCAATTATCTCTCGACGACGAGGCACGTTCACCTATCCTCTAACCCTCCGGAGACCATAGTTGAGGTCGTGAACTTCGCGAGCGACAACGGCATAACGGTCTCCCTCGACATAGGGGAGGCGGAGCTTCCTCCCGAGATTGAGAGAAAGGTGGATTACCTGATGATGAACGAAGACGAGTACAGGCGGAAGTTCGGTTCTCTGGATCTTTCTCTCTCGGAGGCAAGGAACCTCGTGGTGACCCTCAACGGCGGGGGGGCGCTGGTGAGGGACGAGTATGGAAACGTGCACGAGGTGAGGGGGCTGAGTGCCAAGGTTGTGGACTCAACCGGTGCGGGGGATTCCTTCGACGCGGGCGTAATCTACGGGGTTCTCAACGGCTGGTCGCTGGAGGAAGCCGCAAGGCTGGGCATGGTGCTGGCGTACCTCACCGTCCAGAAGGTCGGCGCGAGGAGTGCCGTGGTTCCACTTGAGAGGGTCGTAAAAGTTGCAGAGGAGACGGGGATCGAGCTGCCCTTCAGTAGGCCTTGAGACCAACTGTCCTTGCCTGTTTTTCACTCCATTTATACGTCAGGTAGCCAAGAAGGCCGTATGCTACCGAGAGAACTGAGAGGTAGGCTATCTCCCCCGCCGCCGCCCCGTAACCATGGGCAACGACACTCCTCACGGCCTCGGTTGTGGGTGCGTAGGGGAGTATTCTGGCCAGGAACTGGAGCCCGCCAGGGAGTATTGAGATGGGATACATTGCACCGCTCAGTGCGAACACCAGCATTTCAAGTATGCTTATGAAAGGTCCCGGATCCCTCAGGTAGAGCACTATCCCTGCGGCGGTCATCCCCATCCCCACCATCCCGACGGCCCCTATCAGGAGCACGGGGATAGCCCTTGAGAACGCCACGATGTCGAAGTTCAGCCCGAACATGAGTACGAAAAGGGGAACGTAAACCGCCATGTACGCGAATGAGAGGAGGAGTCTCGTGAGGACGTTGCCGAGGAAGAAGGTTATCCTCCTCATTGGGGCGGCGAACGAGTACTCCAGGGTTCCGGCGTAGAGCTCGTCGACAACGCTCCAGACGAAACCGCTGAGAAAGGTCAGCCCGAACCCAAGAACCATAAATCCCAGGACGGCAAAGGTCACGTAGTCTGAGTAGCCGGTCAGCTCGCGGAGGGCCTCGGAGTTCCGCTCCCCGGTGAGGCCTATCCCTATGAGAAGTGCCTGTCCAACGAAGAAGAAGCCAAGGGCTATGTCGCTGATGAACCAGAGCTTGTAGCCGAGGAAGATGCGCCAGCTTTTAACGGCTACCCCCCAGAGGGCCCTGAGCTCAGTAGCCACCATATCCGATCACCCTCGTCGTTCTCTCTGCCCACCGGAAGAGCAGGTAGCCAACGGCCCAGTAAGCGGGTATCAGGAACAGGAGCCACGCCACGGAGCTTCCAACGGCGGAGTATCCTCCCCCGGCAAAGAGCGCCCTGACGATTCGTGCTGAATGGGTCAGCGGGAACAGGTTGGAGAGCGCCTGGATGGGCGCTGGCATGACGGTGAGTGGGAAGAAGACTCCGGACAGGAACAGCATTGCGAACTCGAATATCTGGGCGAATGGCCCGATGTTCTTCAGAAGCATAACCAGGCCGGCAAAAACAAAGCCGAAGCCCAAAAACGCCAGAAGTGACGCCGCTATGGCAGGCAGGGACTTCAGTACGATGACCGCGGTTATGGGGATGTTGAAGATTACCACCCCCATTGCAAAGACTATCGCCATGAGGAGGGAGTCCATGAGGAGCCAGCTCAGCGAGAGTCCGAAGAGCAGGCTGATGAGTCTCGCAGGGGACAGGACGTTGGTTTCAAAGGTCCCCCTCTGGAGCTCCCGCCTGACGCCCCAGACGTAGGCCTCCATCGGTGAAACTGAGACCCACCAGAGGACGTAGCCTATGAGGGCGTAGGTGGGGTAGTCCCCCATTCCGGTGGAGGCCTCAAGCAGTGCCGAGTACCTGCCCCCCAGAACTGCCTGTCCAAAGTAAACGAACTGGAGGAGGAAGACTATCCCCACGAGGATCGAGCTTATGACCCTCAGGGGGTAGCGGAAGAACATCCGGAACTCCTTCTCCACAACGGCCAGTATCAATCCCTCAGCCCCCTCCCGGTGAGCTTGATGAAGACGTCCTCAAGGGTTGGCTCCATTTTCTTGACCGACAGCACCTTAGCGCCCCGTTTTACGAGCCATTCCACGAGCCGGGGGAGGTCTTCCTCGTCAACCTGGGCCCTGAGCCTCACGGTTCCGGTTGAGGTGTCCTCCTCCACTACGGCCATGCTGAATGGGCTCTCTCCGAGGCTTTTGGGGTTCAGCTCCCTTACCCTGATCTCGACGGTTTCCTCGTCCTTAACGAGCCTCTTCAGGCCCTCGGGGGTGTCCATGGCTATTATCCTCCCGTGGTCGATGATCGCTATCCTGTCGCACAGCTCCTCCGCTTCGGCCATGTAGTGGGTCGTGAGAAGAACCGTTTTGCCCTCCTCCTTCACGAGCCTCTTCACAAACTCCCTCACGAATATCGCACTCTGTACGTCGAGGCCCAGGGTGGGCTCGTCCAGAAAGAGTACCTCCGGATCGTTTATGAGAGCCTTTGCTATGGCCAGGCGCTGCTTCATACCCCTGGAAAAGTTCATCACCAGGTCGTTCCTCCTCTCCCAGAGGCCCACCAGTTTGAGGAGACGTTCTATCCTTTCCTTCTCATCCCTCTTTGGGACGTAGTATATTCTGGCGAAGTACTTGAGGTTCTCGTAGGCGGATAGACGCCAATAGAGGGTTCTCTCGCCCTCTGCCACGAAGTTTATCCTCCTCCTGATTTCCCTGGTGTTTCCCCGTATGTCCAGCCCCAGAACCCTTGCAGTCCCTCCGCTGGGCTCCAGAAGGGTCGTTAGCATCTTTATCGTGGTGGTCTTCCCCGCACCGTTGGGCCCGAGGAGCCCGAAGAGCTCCCCCCTCTTAACTTTGAAGCTGACGCCCCTTACGGCCTCCACCCACTCCACCTTTCTGAAAGGGAGGGGGATCTTCTTTGGATAGCTTTTTTTAAGCCCCTCGGCCTCTATCGTCCACATAACACAGCCCCTATCGAGTTTGTGAACTTCAATAAAAATCTTGTCTCATAACGTTTAAATAATGGCCGACATCATTTTATCTAAGGGTCCTTTAGGAAACCCTTAAAAATCCGCACCCTAAAAGCCTTAGGGAGGCCAAAAAGTCTTTGGGCTGGAGGTGGAGCACTTGGAAATCATAATCGACAACTTTAAGCCGAAAATCACCCGCCCCTTCAAGAGGAAAAACGAGTACTGGGTCAAGCTTATTTTGTCAGATGGTGAGGAGTACATAATGAAGTTTAAGACCCCCCTTGAGGCCGAGGACGCGATATACGGCATGCTTGATGACCTTCAGGTCTACGGTGGCAAGGTGAAGCTCCGTCTTAGGGAGGGCAACGTCATCGAGGACATCGAGGTTTTAGAGCTCTACAAGCCATCCGCAAAGGAGCTCCTCAATGAGTACTTCACCGATTAGTCCATCCAACGTTCTTTTCTGTTCACTGGCGTTGGAAATATGACAAAAACCTATATATACTCCAGCTCACATAGTTTGTTATTGGACAGTATTTATGCGCTAAAAGTCAGTTCCGTTAAATATTCTCTGGAGGTCGTGGTTGTGGCAAGGAGAAGGAACAAGGAGCTCCTTGAGCTTGCAATGGACATGGGCGGGGAGGAGGCCGTTGAGGTAATCAAGGCTCTTGAAAAGAAGAAGGAATCCACCGACGAGGAGCTCGCCGAGATAACTGGCATTAGGGTCAACACCGTCAGAAAGGTTCTCTACATGCTCTACGACCAGGGTTTGGCGGAGTTCAAGCGCATAAGGGACAAGGAAACCGGCTGGTATTACTACTACTGGCGCCTTGAGACCAAGCGCCTCCCGGAGATTATCCGGGCAAAGAAGATGGCCGAGCTGAAGAAGCTCAAGGAGATGCTCGATGAAGAGACCAGCGAGATCTACTACCACTGCGGCACGCCGGGACATCCTAAGCTAACCTTCGACGAGGCCATGGAGTACGAGTTCCAGTGCCCGATATGCGGTGCCATGCTCATGCAGTACGACAACACTGCCGTCGTTGAGGAGCTCCAGAAGCGCATAGAGGAGCTTGAGGTAGAACTCGGCCTCAGGAAGAAGCCCAGGAAGAAGAAGTGAGAATGTTTGAATGGCCGTTGAATGAACTTCGGGGATGGTGAGTATGCGGGAAGTAGTTATTCTTGAGAAGGTTTACGGAGACAGGAGTGGTTTTCTCAAGCTTGATAAGAAGCTGAAAGCCCTCCTTGGAGACCTGGAAGTTGAATGGAAGCTCTCGGCGGTGAAAAAGAACTGGGTCAAGGTTTCTCTGAGCGGTGAGGACGAGGAGATAAGTGCGAACCTCGTCCGTGAGGAGTTTGGGGAAGTCCCCTACAGACTGAGCGCCGTTAAGGAGGGGGAAACCTATCGGGGCAGGTTCGTTGACCTGGGTAAGGTCGGCTACGGTGCCTACGTGGACATCGGAATATTCACCCCCAGGCCGAAGGACGCTCTGCTTCCCCTCTACTACCTGAAGGAGACCTTCGGTGACATCCCGGTTAGGCGGATGATACGGGACTTCGGCTGGATGGACAACCTGCCCGTTGAGGTCGTTGTGACCGACGTTGAATTCGGTGCCAGGGAGGTCGAGCTGGCCTTCAGCGACGCCCAGCTGAGGCGCATAAAGGGCTGGATAAGCGACGGCTACGACAAGCTATTCATCACTGGGACGATAAGCGAGAACGTGGAGAAGGCGCTGATCCGCACCGGCCACGGAAGGGACGTGAAGCGCATAGAAGAGCTGGGCCTTATGGAGACCCTCCTCATACTCAAAAAGGGCACTCAAGCGCCGGGGATAATAAAGGAGATCGGCCCACATCTTCGGGGAACCCTCATCGGTGCAATCAAGTTCCGGGAGTGAAGCCGTGGATCAGCCTGATGGTGAGTGCCGCCAGCAGGATGAAGCAGTACGGGAACATCGGGGGCACGAAGAGGGCTATCGGCAGATACACCGCCGTCATCAGCGACAGAAAAGCCGTCTGTCCCTTCATCTTTATTCTTCTCCTGCCTTTTACGGTCGCATAGGCCATTGCGGCTAGTGCAAGGGAGCTGTTAAAGAGGAACCTTTCGAGGTATCTCCATCCGTTGGGGTCTATGCTCCTGGGTATTCCCGGGGGCAGGCCGAACTGCGTGTACATCAGAAAGACTCCGATGCCGGTTATCATCAGGTATGCATAGTTCCGGAGGTGTCTCTTCGGGAACGTCAGGACGAAGATTATTGGGATGAGAACCAGATAAGGGTTTATTGCTATCGCCAGGAGCGTGAAGATCGAGAGGACGAAAGTCTGGAGCAGTGCTTTCCACCTCTCCGGGGAGAACGTCACGTTGCTTATTATCGCGAGGGTTATTGCCAGGGCCGCCAGGCCGAGGGCGCTGCCGTTGATGCGGTACAGGTTCTCCCTGAACATTGGAGAAACAAAGATGAGTCCGAATATCATAAAGCCGAGCTCACGAGCCCGCTTGGGGGCGAGGTAGAAAGAGAAGGATACTATGAGCAGAATGAGGATCCAGTGGATGAACACTATGTTCTCCTCTATCGGGGGTATAACCCTGAACATGGCCCCCATTACCGCGCTCAGCGGTGAGTTCGGCGAGCCTCCCGCGGCGAACTTCAGTCCCTGCAGGAGATGGCGCAGGAACCCCTCGGTCGGGACGGGTCTCTTGGCGGTGAGGTACCAGAGGCCGAGGAGGGAAGAGGCGAGGAGATAAAAGCTCCCGGCGTGGCTGTTATCGCGGCTCAGACAGATGACGAAGATTATAAATATCAAGAGGGAGATGAAAGAAAACGCCACCACCGAGCTCCTTGGGGGGTTCCAGAGCTCTCCGAAGGCCCTTTCCGTCATGTAGATGTTGTCCTCGGAGCCGGTTATGAGAACCGTGCCATTGAGGACGATGATGGAGGGGAGAAGGGAGGCGTTTTCGGGAAGACCTGTCTGATTCCATACCCTCGCCATTAGGGGGTTGTTGCGGACGTTGCCGACGAGAACAACGGTATCGTTGCCGCGTGGCTTTATCGTTTGGAGTCTCTCATCGACGTAATACGCCCAGCCCTTTGCCCAGCTTTCGTCGCCGGCAACGACGGTGTACGATGAGTTTGAGTCGAGAAACGCCTGAAACGCACTTTGACTGGGATAATAGCTTAACACTTCGGCGGAAACTGGTGGAAGGGCGGCGATGAGGATGAACGCGATTAGAATGAGGGCCCGTTTCATGCTCTCCCTCCCGATGAGATAGAGGGAAGTGGTTAAAAAGTTAATGTAGCCTGGCCCAGCGCGGCCCCATCGCTTCGGCACCTGCCGGCCTGAGCCGCGCCCGTTTAAAATATCGGGGAAGATTTAAAAGGTTCATTCCTCTTTGGAGCTCTCTTCGCCCCTCATCCCTTCGAGCTTCGTGACGAGCTTCTCCACTATCTCCATGAAGGCCTTGGCCGCCACGGTGTCCTCGTAGAGGACTATCGGGATTCCGGCGTCGCTCGCTTCCCTGGCCTTGAGGTCTATCGGTATCTCGCCCAGGAAGTCAACACCCTCCTTCTCGGCGAGCTTTTTGCCCCCTCCCTTGCCGAAGAGGTCTATCTCGTTGCCGCAGTGCGGACAGATGAGGTAGCTCATGTTTTCGACAACGGCGATGTATGGGACTTCCATCTTCTTCATCATGTTCACTGCCTTACCTGTGTCGAGCAGAGCGACCTCCTGGGGGGTGGTGACTATTATGGCCGCGTCGAGCTTTACCGTCTGGGTGACTGTGAGTATCTGGTCGCCGGTTCCGGGCGGGAAGTCGATTATCATGAAGTCAAGCTCGCCCCACTTTACGTCGCCGAGGAGCTGTTTTATCGCCTTTGTAACGAGAGAGCCGCGCCAGATTATCGGCTGATCTTCCGGAACCAAAAATCCCATGCTCATGACCTTTATGGGCGTCGTCTGTCCGAGGAAGTCGTTCATCGGCGGTATCATCTCGAACCTTCCGTCTTCGAGCTTCTCCGCGAGCACTTCCTCCTTATCAACTCCCAGCATCTTGGCGACGTTCGGGCCGTGTATGTCGGCGTCAAGGATGCCCACGAAGTAGCCCTTCTTCGCCAGCGCCGCTGCCAGATTGACGGCGACGGTGCTCTTTCCGACGCCTCCCTTGCCGCTCAGGACGGCTATCTTGTACTTCCACTTTTCCTGCTTCTCGTTTATCCTCTGTGTGAGCGGATCAGCGCCGAGTCCGGCTATGTTGAGTGTTGGGGGAGTCTTTATCGTCATTTTTAACCACCTCTGGGTTAGGTTCCCCTAAGGGCTTAAAAGCTTTGCCTCAAAATATGGCACTCCTGGACAAATCTGTGTAAAAATTTTCACAAGAAAGCACAAGAGAAAAGGGAGGAAATCACTCCTCCGGCTTCGGGAGGGTGACTTCAACGCCGAGAACCTTCCACATCGCCTTGATCTGCTCGCGTAGCTGGTCAATTGCCTCTGGCTGCTTGAAGAGGTGCTTGAACCTTCCCTGGAGCTTGAGGTACTCCTCGATGGGCTTCTTGAACTCGATGGCTACAACGCGGCCTCCCTCGCGCTTGACCTTTGCCCCTCCTCCGGGGGCCTGTATCTTGATGTTGTGGAAGTCGCCGTTCTCGATCTCGAAGAGCGGCCAGACACCGGTCTCGATGGCGAGCCTGGTTATCTCAATGCTCTTCTCAGGCGGGGCGCGCCAGCCCGGAACACAGGTACACTGGACCTGGATGAACGCCGGACCGTCGATCTTGGCGGCCTTCTTCATCTTCCTGATGTAGTCGTAGGGGTTGGCCACGCTGGCGGTGGCGACATAGGGTATCTGGTGTGCTGCCGCGATGAGGGCGACCCACTTCTTGGGCTTGTCCTCACCGATGGAGTACTTTCCGGGCGGAGAAGTCGTAGTCCAGGCTCCGTAGGGGGTTGAGGAGCTCCTCTGTATTCCGGTGTTCATGTAGGCCTCGTTGTCGTACATGAGGTAAACCACGTTGTGCCAGCGCTCCAGCATACCGCTCAGGGCCTGCATACCGATGTCTGCGGTACCGCCGTCTCCGCCTATTGCCAGTATCTTGCCCTTTCTGCCCACCTTCTTCCATGCGGCCTCGACACCGCTGGCAACGGCGGCCGCGTTCTCAAAGGCCACGTGGACCCACGGGGCCTTCCATGCGGTGTACGGGAAGACGGCTGAAACGACCTCCATACATCCGGTGGCCTGGGCTATGGCGAAGGCGTTTGGATCACCGTACTTCTCTTCCATGGCCTCGCTAAATGCCTTGGTGGCAAGCCTGAGGGCAGCGGCACAGCCACAGCCGGCACAGGCGGCGTGACCCGGCGCCCAGTACTCGCGAGTGGTAACGGGGGGCTTTCTAACGGCCATCTTCCTCACCTCACAGTATCTCCTTCCTAAGTCCTACCCAGTTGACTTCCTCAAACTCCTCTCCGGCGAGGGCCTTCTTGGATATGCTGAGAACCTCGTCGAGGTCCTTGAAGGTGACGTCCCTGCCTCCAAGGCCGAGGATGAAGTCAACTATCTTTGGCTTCTCGCTCTCGTTGATGAGTGCCCTGCTGAAGTCCTGGAAGAGTGCTCCACCGACGCTGAAGGTGACGTTCTTCTCAAGCAGGGCCAGAACCTTGGCCTTCTTCGCGAGCTCCCTGACCTTCTCTGTCGGGAACGGCCTGTAAACGGTGAGCTTCGCGGCGCCGACATTGACTCCCTTCTCGCGGAGCATGTCAACGTACTCCTTGACGGTTCCGGCGAGGGAGCCCATGGTGACGAAGATTATGTCTGCGTCGTCGGTCTTGTACTCCTCGATCTTCTGGTACTTTCTTCCAAACTTCTTCTCGAACTCGGCGAAGACCTCGTCGATGACCTTCTTGGCGTTCTCGTTGGCCTCCCAGACGGTGTAGCGAGCCTCCATGTAGTGGGCCGGGAAGGCGAGGGTACCCTGTGTGATCGGCCTGCTCGGGTCGAGGTAGGCGTGCTTCGGAACGTACTCTCCGAGGAACTCGTCGACGAGCTCCTGGTCGGGTATCTCGACCGGCTCGACCGTGTGGGTGAGGATGAAGGCGTCGAAGCCGACCATGGCAGGGAGAAGAACGCGCTCGTCCTCGGCGACCTTGAAGGCTATCAGGATGAGGTCAAGTGCCTCCTGGTTGTTCTCGGCGTAGAACTGCATCCAGCCGGTGTCGCGTTCGCTGATGGTGTCCTGCCAGTCGTTCCAGATGTTGATAGGGGCGCTCAGAGCCCTGTTTCCGACGGCTATGACTATCGGAAGCCTCATGCCGGCGGCGATGAAGAGTATCTCGTGCATGAGGGCGAGACCCTGGGAAGCGGTTGCGGTGAAGGTTCTAACTCCGGCAGCTGAGGCACCGACACAGGCTGAAATCGCTGAGTGCTCGCTCTCGACCTTGATGAACTCGGCGTCAAGTTCGCCGTCGGCGACGAACTCACTAATCTTCTCGGGAACCAGGGTTGACGGTGTAATCGGGAACGCCGCTATGACCTTAGGCTTGGCCAGCTTGGCCGCCCAGGCGGCGGCTTCGTTAGCCTTCATAACCTTCCTAATCGGCATCTTTCACCACCTCACTTGCTCTCCCTAACCATCACGATAGCCTCAACGGGGCACTCGTTTGCACAGATGCCGCAGCCCTTACAGTAGTCGTAGTCGAAAACCGGGTAGTTCTCCTCATCAAGGTAGATAGCCGGCTCCGGGCAGTAGATGTAGCAGAGGTAGCACCTAACGCACTTGTCCCTGTTGAACTCCGGCATGAAGACACGCCAGGAACCGGTCTTGTTGACGACGCTGCTCCCCGGAATTACTGCTATGGCCCCGGGGGTCATCTTTTCGCTATACTCCTTCTGAACCCTCTCAATCTCGGCCTTAAACGGACTCTCGGCCATGCGTATCACCTCGGGTGAATTATCAGATTGGAACTTAAACCTTGCGAGGGATTAAAGATGGAAAGCTCAGCCGAAGACCTCGGCGAGCTTCTTGAGCTTCTCCCATTCGTGGAGAACCCACTGCTGGAGCACCTCAATGTCTTCTTTTGTCATGTACTTGAACCTGCCCTGGTACTTGAGGAACTCTTCGATGGGCTTGGGCTCTTTCTTGGTTGAAGGCATGTTGATCTTGTACCTGCCGTTCTCGTACTCGAAGAGCGGGAAGTAGGCCGTCTGAACCGCGAGTCTTGCAAGTTCAATGCTCTTGTCGGTCGGTGAGCGCCAGCCGGTCGGGCACGGGGCGAAGAGCTGTATGAAGCTCGGCCCCGGCGTTTTCTGAGCCTTCTTGAGCTTCCTCATGAAGTCCTCGGGGTAAGCGATACTGGCGGTCGCTGCGTAGGGTATCTCGTGGGCGATGACTATGTCGATGACCTTCTTCTTATTCCTCCTCTCAAGGAAGTGCTTCTTTCCGCCTGGGGTGTTGGTGGTCCAGGCTCCGTAGGGGGTTGAGGAGCTCCTCTGTATTCCGGTGTTCATGTAGGCCTCGTTGTCGTACATGATGTAGACGGCATCGTGCCCCCTCTCAAGGAAGCCCGACAGTGCCTGAAGGCCTATGTCGGCGGTACCGCCGTCACCGGCCCAGCCGACTACCATTATCCCGTCCTCGCCCTTGACCTTAAAGCCCCTCGCCTTGAGGGCCGCCTCGATACCTCCTATGACGGCACCGGTGGTCTCGAAGGCGGTGTGGAACAGGTTGGCCTCTAGGGCGGTGTAGGGCCATGGGCCGGCGATAATGGTCGAACAGCACGCCGGGATGGCAAAGATGGTCTTCCTTCCGTAAGCCTTAAGGACGTAACGGAGTCCCAGGGAAGCACCACAGCCCTGACAGGCCGTGTGGCCGGCGTAAAAGTGCTCCTCGGCGGGGATGCTCAATCTCTTTTTAACGTTCTCGGGAATCTCCATCGTTCTCACCTCTTAAGGTGGTACCAGTCCACCTCTACATCAAGCTCTCCCTTATCGATGATGGCCTTCATGTTCTCGGCTATCTTCCTGACGTCGCTGACGGTGAAGTCCCTTCCTCCAAGGCCGACGATGTAGTTCTTCATGAGCGGCTTCGCCCTGGTGTTGTAGAGCGCTCCCTTGGCCTCGGTGAAGAGTATGCCCTCCATACCGAAGGAGTAGTTCCTGTCGAGAACGGCAATGCCCTCAACGTTCTTGGCGAGCTCGTAGAGCTCCTCCTTGGGGAAGGGCCTGAACCAGCGCACCTTAGCAGCTCCAACCCTGTAGCCCTCCTCGCGGAGAACGTCAACGGCCTGTTTGACTGTTCCCATGAGTGAACCCATGCCCATGAAGACGAAGTCAGCGTCGTCAGTCCTGTAGAGCTCTATCATCTGGCTGTAGTCTCTTCCAAAGCGCTCACCGAACTCCTTACCGACCTCGTGGATGACTTCCTTGGCCTTCTCCATGGCCCTCTGGATCTTGTAGCGGAACTCGTAGTAATCCGCTGGAGTTCCGAGGGCGCCTATTGAGAAGGGCTTCTCGAAGTTGGTGAGGTCGTAGAGCGGCTCCCTCGGCGGGAGGAACTCGTCAACGAGCTCCTGTGGAATCATCTCAACGACGTCGTAAGTGTGGCTCAGTATGAACGCGCTCTCAACGACCATCGCGGGGAGGTTGACGGTCTCGGCTATCTTGAACGCCATCAGCACGCCGTCGTAGACCTCCTGGTTGTTCTCGGCGTAGAACTGCATCCAGCCGGTATCGCGCTGGGCGAGGCTGTCGGTCTGGTCGTCCCAGACGCTCCACGGGGGAGCCATGGCACGGTTAACGTCAACCATCACAACAGGAAGCCTTGCGCCGCTGGCCCAGTGGAGCATCTCGTGCATCAGAGCCAGGCCCTGAGCGGAGGTGGCGGTGAAGGTCCTCGCTCCGGCCGCGCTCGCACCTATACAGGCGGCCATAGCGGAGTGCTCGCTCTCAACGGGAACGTACTCAAGGTTCTCGACTTCACCGTTGGCTATGAACTCGGCTATCTTCTCGATGATGCTCGTCTGGGGAGTGATCGGATAGGCCGCGACGACCTGGACGCGGGCGTGCTTGACGGCGTATGCGGCGGCGTAGTTGCCGCTCACAACCTTCCTAATTGGTTTGTACTCCGCCATCTCACTTCTCCTCCTTCTCCATTGTTATTGCCTTGGTCGGGCACTCGTTCGCACAGATGCCGCAGCCCTTACAGTAGTCGTAGTCCACACCAACGTAGCCGTCCTCGCGGATGAATATGGCCGGCTCGGGACAGAACTTCCAGCAGATGTAGCACTTGACGCACTTGCTGTCGTCAACGACCGGTATGAAGGTTCTCCAGTCGCCGGTGAAGTTGGAGAGTGTCGTACCCAACGTTACGGGGGCTTCCGGATACTCGTCCACGGAGCTGAGGACGATTTTGGTTGCCCCTTCTTTCTTTTCACCAAACAACGTGTTCACGCTTTTCACCCCTTTGAAGGATTATGAAGGAAAGAGAATCAGAGCTCGTAGAGGACAGTCTTGTTGAAAGCTTCCTCTGCGGCCTTGGCGTTCTTCTCGCCAAGGGCTCCTGAGAAGACGTCCTGGATGGCCTTCTGGACGTGCTCCAGCGTAACGACACCGGTGGCCTTGGCAACGGCGCCGAGGATTGCGGTGTTGGTGATGGGCAGGCCAAGAACGTCGAGGGCTATGGTCGTCGCGTCCACCAGGGCCAGCTTGGCCGGCTTCTTCTTGAGCTTGGCAAGAACCTCGTCCTTGCTCTTCTCGGTGTTGACGATGACTATCCCGCCGTCCTTGAGACCCGCGGTAACGTCAACGGTGTCAAGAAGGCTCGGGTCAAGAACAACGACAATATCGGGCTCGTAGATCTGGGTCTTTATCCTTATTGGCTTCTCGTCGATCCTGGTGAATGCCGTGACCGGCGCTCCACGCCTCTCAACGCCGAAGAACGGGAACGCCTGGACGTACTTGCCCTCAAGGAAAGCAGCTGAGGCTAGTATGTTGGCGGCGGTAACTGCGCCCTGTCCACCTCTACCGTGAAAACGGATCTCTATCATCATTCCTGCCTCCTTAAGTTTGTCAAACTTTATTCATCCAATGCATTTATTTAAGTTTCGGTATTGGCTTAACCGCCCTTCGGCAGCTGTCTTTGGGTATGCATGAACGTTGTCAGTCGTCAATGGCTTAATTGGGGCATCATTTCTCGAAAAAAGTTCGCCCTCCTTTTGGCAAAATTTTTAACTTCCCTCCTCAATGGAGAATATATAGACTATATAGGTGGTATCCATGGACGGTCTAGCGGTGGCGGCGATAGCGGTGGCATTCTACATTGCATGGAACATAGGTTCCAACGATTCGGCCAACGCCATGGGCACGGCTGTCGGCGCGGGGATACTCAGCTTCCGCCAGGCCACCCTCACGATAGCAGTATTCGTCCTGATGGGAGCTTATCTGCGGGGTTACAAGGTCATGAAGACCGTGGGGAGGGGCATAGTCCCTGAGGGCTACCTCACGATGGAGATGGCGGTTATAGCGCTCTTGGCTGCGGGCGTTTGGGTGACGATAGCGACTGTTAAGGGCCTTCCGGTTTCCACCACCCAGGCAATAGTCGGGGGAGTTATAGGGGTCGGACTCGCTACCCACGCCCCCGTGAACTGGTACACGCTCGTCAAAATAGCCGCCGCCTGGGTGATCTCCCCGATACTCTCTGGAATCCTGGCGATGCTGCTCTTCAGATTTTATTCGTGGGTGATTTCTAGAATCAAAAGCGTCTCGACGATTGAAGCCCTATACAAAGCCCTCGCCATCCTTGGGGGCTCCTATATGGCCTTCAACTTCGGGACGAACGAGGTTGCCAACGCCTCGGGCCCCCTAGTGGGCGCCGGTTTTATGGAGCCGAAGGTCGCGGGCATCTTCGGGGCGATAGCCCTCTCGATGGGAGCGCTTACCTTCAGCTACGCCGTGATGCACACCGTCGGAAAGAAGATAACAGCCCTGGGACCGATCTCGGCCTTCGCGGCCCAGTTCGGCTCGGCGATAGCGGTGAGCCTTGCCAACCTTATGGGTCTTCCAGTGAGTTCTAGCCAGTCCATAGTTGGGGGCGTCGTCGGCGTTGGAATACTGGCCGGAGAGGGGGTTGAGAGGTCCGTTATACGGGACATAATCTTCGGCTGGGTGGCGACGCCGCTTACCGCTATAATGATTTCGCTGGCTATCTTCAAGGCGTTTGCGCTGGCCGGGCTTGTGTAGCATTAGTCCCCGTGTTCTTCGCATCCAACTTTTATCAGGCTCTTTCTCCAGAAAATACAGTGGCCGGAGACATCCGCGTTCCCGGTCCATCCGGAGAGGCTGTAAATCACTTTTATCTTTTCATCACCCACGATAAGGTGCACTCTAACTCCGAGCAAATGCTCCCCGGCGCTCGCCACGAAGACTTTTCTCGTCTTCCTCCCCCTCACGGCATAGATGAACGCATCCCCACTGGCCAGACTCGCCCCAGCTAGGTATAGCTCATTCCCGATAACCCTGACGTCCGTGATGTAGAACTTGTACTCGTCGGGGCAGAATCTGAACTTCTCCTCCCCGTTCGAGGGGTTCAGGAGGTAGACACATCCTCTTGGCTCGTACTCGTCCGAGAGCACGAGGACGATGCTACCGTTTTGGTAGCCCCTGGGGAGGGCTGGAAGCTTCCGCTTCCACAGAACGCTCAGATTGCAGTCCAGAAACGCCCCCTCACTTCCCCTCGACTCCCCGGGATAGAACGTATAAACCAGGATTCCCCCCGGAGTGCGCATGTACTTCCCCACCGGCCCCGCGAGGGTCAGGTTAACCGTTTTATTTCCACCGCTGAGTTTGAAGTGGGTGAGGTACTCGGCACCTCCGGTGGTCTCAATGGAAATGCCCACAGGATTGGAACAGGGGCGAGTCTCTTTTCCAAGTGGCGTCGAATCCCCTCCGCTGGTGCGGGAGCTTTCCCTGTCGGGGACTGTGCCAGTGCCGGCCAAAACGAGGAGAAGGATAAGGACGAGGATGAGCGGCTCTTTCATGCCACCACCTCAGGGGAGATTATCCGGTAGGCCTTAACCTCGTGAAGGATTCTAACATAGACAGCGTCACCATCGACCTTGACGTTTAGGGCAGAGTGTCTGGGGTCCGGCAGGGAGGGGTCAAGAACGCGGCTATGGCAGGCACACTGACTGTGGTCTTGAGCTCCACGCCCCTCCCCTGAATTACTATCTCCTGTTTTCCTGAAAAACCTTTCTTACTCGTTTTTAACCGGAAGTCTCTTTATCCCAACTCCGAGCCTCGTCAGCTCCTTTATCATCCCCATCTGGATGTATGCGTTTATCCTCGTCTCTTCCCCGTACTCAACGTCCAGAACCTCGCCGATGGCGTTTATCAGCGCCATAACCTGGGGCACCTTTTCAGGTTCGCCCACCGTTATCTCGAAGGCACCGTACTTTGGCAGTGTTAGTATGACCTCTTCGAGGGCGCTGTAAAGCTCATCCAGCTGACCGAGCTTTGCGGATATGGCCACCACGCGGGAGACGTTTACACCGCGCTCCTCGATTATCTCCCCTATCCTCCTTGCCTTGTCCCTCACGTCCTCCTCTGTGGTCAGGTCCATCTTGTTGAGCACGACTATCATAGGTCTGTCGAGGGTCTTCAGCTCCCTGAGGACGTTGAGGGATGCCAGGAATTTCCTCCTTATCTCGCCCCAGGGCTCGCTGACGTCGAGGACGAGGAGTATTATGTCCGCTTTCACGATCTCCTCAAGCGTCGAGTGGAAGGCCTCGACTATGAAGGGAGGGAGCCCGTCTATGAAGCCGACCGTGTCCGTCAGAAGAACCCTCTTCCCTGAGAGCTTGAAGCGTCTGGTAGTGGTGTCCAGTGTTGTGAACATCTGATTTTTCGCCTCTATGTTCTCCTTTGCTAGGGCGTTGAGGAGCGTTGACTTGCCGGCGTTCGTGTAGCCCGCCAGCGCCAGGAGTATGAACCCTACCTCCTCGCGGCGCTTCCTCTTTACAGCCCGGTCGGCCTTGACCTTCTCCAGCTCCTTTCTTATCCTGCCCATCCTGTACCTGATGTGCTTGAGGTACTGCTGGGTCTGGTACTCACCCATGCCCTTGAAACCGGCCCTATCGCCGAGCTTTATCCTCCTTATGGCCTCCTTCACGAGCGGAACCTCGTACTGGAGGGATGCAAGTTCAACCTGGAGCTTGGCCTCCTTGGAGTGCGCCCTTCTCTCGAATATCTCAAGGACGAGCTGCCACTTATCGATGATTTCAACCCTCAGCTCCTTCCAGAGGTTGTAGGCCTGGCTCGGTGTTAGCTTGTTGGCGAACACAACCTTGTCCGGTTCGAGCTCCCGCACGAGCTCCTTCAGCTCCTCCAGCTTGCCCTTTCCGATGTTGTACTTGGGGTGCTCCTCCCTGTTCTGCTCCAGAATGGCCACTACCTCGTAGCCGGCACTCCTCAGGAGCTCCTCAAACTCCTCGCGGCTTATCCTCTCCCGCCGCGATTTTCTTATAACGCCTATCGCCCTCATCATCACCGCCTACACGGTGGCCTTTATATCCTTTTGGCATAGTTTCCAACCTAAAGTTAGGGATACGCCTTTAAACCTAAAATGCGAGTTATTCACGGTGGTTCCCGTGGACTGCGAAGAGGTTAACGTCAAACTTAAGGAAATAGAGGAGCTCCTTGACAAACTCGGGAAGGAGCATCCCAAGGAGATATCGGCCTTTTCCCGCTTCCTCCGTGAGACCCTGGACAACAAGGCCCTTACCACCCGGGAGAAAGAGCTGATAGCCCTCGCACTCGGCATATCTGCTGGCTGTGAATGGTGCATCTACCTCCACACCCAGAAGGCCCTTGCCGCGGGCGCAAAGCCTGAGGAGCTAATAGAGGCCGGCCTTGTCGCGGTTCTCATGGCCGGCGGTCCAGCGCTGATGCACCTGATTCCCCTTATGAAGGCAATAGAAAGCTTCCAGAAGGAAGAGGAAAAGGCATGAGAACTTTTCTTTTTCATTCCTCTGTGAGCTTGAGTATCGCCTCTGCCAGGTCTCCCTTGGCCTCCTCCAGGGCTTTCTTTGCCGTGTCGTAGTCAACGCCAGTCTGCTCCATAACGAGCTTTATGTCCTCCTCGGGGATGCTCACCACGGTCCTGACCTCCTCGGGCCCGATTATCTGGTAGCTCTTCTCGCCCTGTGCGGTGATAACCGTAACCGCAGGTTCCCTTATGATTATCTCCTTGTTTTCGAGCCTAATTATCACTTCCTTAACGCCCTCAAGTTCCTCCATCTTGATGCCCATCTGTCGCATGAGCTTCTTCATCTGCCTGGGGTTCATTCCCATCATCGCTACCACCTGAGGAGAGTTCCATTCGGATTTTAAAAAGGTTGGCAAAGTTTTTTTAGGTACTCCGCGAAGTTTCCCCGGTGGGAGCATGTCCTACATCCCCCACGCGGTCCCCACGGATTTCCAGATTGTGTTCGGCTTTTTTGGTGTAGCCCTTCTCCTCCTAGTGCTCTGGCTCTTCTTCGACTGGATGGAGAAGTACGCGGAGAAAAAGAAGGAGGAAATCGAGAGGGAACTTGAGGAGCTGGATGAAGCGGGGGAGCTGTACTAGTTGGACTGTCCCCCGTCCTCTCCCGGGAACTTCGAGGTTTCCTCGTTGGCCTTCATAATTTTCTGCCTGTACTCCTCATACTTCTTCCTTGCCTCCTCTGCCTTCTCCCTCTCGCCCAGGTAGTCGTACGCCTCGGCGACGTGCTTCCACCACATCGGGTCTTCCTCGGCCTCCTTCAGGCAGTACTCAAGGAACTTCTGGTAGGCTTCCTTCGCCAGCTCCTCCATGCCGAGCTTTCTCGCTATGGTGCCGACGTCCTCCCAGAAGACGCCCTCTTCCTGGGCCTCCTTGGTGTAGTACTCCAGTGCCTTCTCCCACGCCTCTCTGGCCTTCTCCTCGTTGCCCAACTCCTCGTAGAGTTTGGCGACGTCCTCCCAGAACCAGGGCTCCTCTTCGGCGTACCTCTCAAGGGCCTTTGCGGCCCTCTCCATGTTGCCGGCCTTCTTCCAGTACTCGTGGGCCTCCTTGAGGTAGTAGGTGTCCTTCTCCTTCTCGTAGAGTCCCTCATAGATTTCTGCCGCCCTCTCGTACTTCTCTGCCTTCTCATAGGCCCACGCTGCGCTCTCCATCCATCCAAGCTTCTCGTACATCTCCGCCGCCTTCAGGTAGTTGCCGGCCTTCTCGTACTTTCTGGCCGCCGCCTTGTACTTGCCCATCCTTTCGAGCTTCTCCGCCGAGCGGAAGCGGTCGGCCAGGCTCAAGTCAGGCTCGCTGATGTACCAGATGCCGAAGGCGACTATCGCGATGAAGAAGACTATTATGCCAGCAACGACGTTCAGCTTCTGCCACGTAGCGCTCAGGTAGAGGCCGTAGCCGCTTATGGCGGTGAAGATAGCGAGTATTGTCCCGTACTTCCAGCTCTCCGCGTAGAACGTCAGTCCCGTGAAGAAGAGGAGCATGAGCGTGACTCCAAGGAAGCCGAGAGTGAGAACAACTTGGAGCAGCAGCTTCCAGCCGCCGTACCAGACTATACCTGCTGCTACTGCTATGAGAACCGCCAAAAATCCTATCAGGTACGCCTTGAGCTTGTCCATTCTTTCACCCCCTCAATTTCGAGCAGGAACACCTTTTCCTCAAGTCTCGGAGTGTAGTAACCGATGCCATCGTGGGCAACTACCCTGTGACAGGGGACGATTATCGGATACGGGTTTCTCCTCATGGCACCGCCGATGGCCCTTGGTGAGGTCTTGAGAGCCTCGGCAAGGCTACCGTAGGTTATAACGCTCCCTCTTTTAACGTTTTTCGTGAGCCATTCGTAAACCCGTCTCTCAAAGGGTGTAACACCCTCGAAGGACAGCATCGGAAGGAGCTCCCCGTTCTCAAGCCCTCCTGTGATCACCTCCCGCACCAGCGACGGATATTCGCTCTCCCTCCTCGCCGCGTCAACGATAACGCCCCGCCTTTCCAGAAAACCCGCGAGGCGTTTTACGTTGTCATCAAACTGCCCCCTATCCAGAGAGAACGTTATTCCCTGGATTCTCTCGTCGAAGAAGACCCCTATCCAAACCTTCCTTCCTGCGATCCCAAAGCTGTCAACGCTCAGCATCCCCACATTCCTCCAGCTTCATCAGGGCCCTCCTCAGGGGCCCAATGAGGGTGTGGACCTCCCTCCCATAAAGAAGAGACCTCCCAACGAAGCGCCGGAACACCCTTACGAAAACCTCCCTTCTCTCAGGGTCTTTGGGATAGTTCAGTGCGTCGAGGAGTCTCCTCCAGGCATTTACCAGCTCCTCCTTCTCCCTCCTCGTGGCGGGCTCAAGGGAGTGGACTTTTGCCTCCGGCCTCTCCTTTGCCAGCTCGTAGAGGATGACTGCCACGGCCTGGGCGAGGTTCATGACGGGATACGCCTCACTGGTTGGAATGGTCACGGTAAAGTCGAGTCTCTCCAGCTCCTCGTTTTTCAGGCCGATGCTCTCCCTGCCGAAGAACAGGCCGACCCTTCCGGGGTAGCCCCGTATGGTTTCCCTGAGCTCCCAGGGCATCAGCGGCGCCCTCTCGGGGATGTAGCTCTTTCCGGGCTTTCCGGTCGTTCCAACGGTGAGGTCGAAGAGCTCCAGCGCCTCCTCAAAGCTCCCTACCACCAGCGCCTCTTTTAGCACATCCGCCGCGTGGACAGCGTAGCTGTAGCTCTCCCGGGTGATGTTTGGATTGACGAGAACTAACTTTGGGAACCCGAAGTTTTTCATGGTTCTCGCTACCATCCCTATGTTGGCCGGCCCCTCCGGCTCAACGAGCACTACCGAAATCATCGGTAAGGCTTTAAGGATGGGGCTTTAAACGCTTGCGGTGGTGGGATGAAAGTTTACGTACTTGGAGCGGGGAGCATAGGCTCGCTCTTCGGGGCCCTGCTTGCAAGGGCCGGCAACGACGTAACGCTCATCGGTAGGGAGGAGCAGGTGAGGGCCATAAAGGAGAACGGGCTGCACGTTTCGGGCTTTCAGGAGTTCACGGTTTATCCGGAAGCGAGCCTCTACGCGCCCGACGAGCCCCCGGAGCTTTTGATACTTGCCACCAAGTCCTATTCGACCAAGACGGCGCTTGAGTGTGCGCGCAACTGTATAGGGCCCGAGACATGGATACTGAGCATCCAGAACGGTCTGGGCAACGAGGAGCTTGCACTGAAGGTCACCCCAAACGTCATGGGGGGGATAACCACGAACGGGGCGATGCTGGTCGAGTGGGGGCACGTGAAGTGGACAGGGAAGGGCATCACCGTCATCGGCAGGTATCCTACAGGAAGCGACCCCTTCGTCGGAAGGGTGGCGCGGGTCTTCAACGATTCTGGCCTGGAAACCCACGTCACGGAAAACGTGAACGGCTGGAAGTGGGCGAAGACTATAGTGAACTCGGTCATCAACGGCCTGGGAACGGTTCTTGAGGTCAAGAACGGCTTCCTGAAGGACGACCCCCACCTTGAGGCGATATCGATAGACATAGCCCGCGAGGGTTGCATCGTCGCCCAGCAGCTTGGCGTCCAGTTCGAGATGCATCCCCTGGAGCTCCTGTGGGACACCATTGAACGCACGAGGGAGAACTACAACTCCACCCTCCAGGACATAAGGCGGGGAAAGAGGACGGAGGTTGACTACATCCACGGAAAGATAGTTGAGTACGCAAGGAGTGTGGGCCTCGAAGCCCCGAGGAACGAGCTCCTCTGGGCACTCATCAAGGCGAAGGAGGGGCAAAGTAGATAAACCCCACCGTTCGAAGTTACTCCGGGGGAGGAAAGATGCCCATATTCGGTGGTAAGGAAAGCAACGTCTTTGAGGCCATCGAGAACCACCTTGCAGTCGTGGACGAAACCCTCGTGGCGTTCAGAGAGCTCATGAGGGTGTACCTTGAAGGGGACTTTGAGAGGGCAAAGGCCTTTGAGAGAGAAGTCGACGAGCTTGAGAGCAAAGCAGACAGACTGAGAAGGGACATCGAGACCATGCTCTACGAGGGTGCGTTCCTTCCGGCAAACAGGGGGGACTACGTGAGGCTGAGCGAGCTCATAGACCAGGTGGCCGACGCGGCCGAGAGCGCGGCACACACGCTGATCCTTGCAAGGCCAAAGGTGCCTGCTGAGCTCAAAGACGAGATTATGGAGCTTGTAGACTCATCAGTCAAAAGCTATAAGGTTCTCGTTGAGGCCGTGAGGGCCTTAAACCGCGACGTTGACAAGGCCATAGAGCTGGCGAAGGCCGTTGAGGACGCCGAGGAGAAGGCCGATGACGTCGAGTACGACGTCAAGGGTAAGGTTTTCGAGAGCGAGACCGTCACAACCTACGCCAAGCTCATCTGGAACCAGATACTGACGAAAATAGGAGACATAGCCGACAGGGCGGAGGACGCTTCCGACCAGGTCATGCTCATGGCTATAAAAAGACGGGGATGAGGTGATGGACATGGTGAAGGTTCTCGTTGCGGCGCCCCTGCACGAGAAGGCGATAGAGGTTTTGACGAACGCCGGTTTTGAGGTTCTCTACGAGGAGTACCCCGATGAGGAGAGGCTCATCGAGCTCGTCGGGGATGTTGACGCTATAATCGTCAGGAGCAAGCCCAAGGTGACCCGGAAGGTCATCGAGGCGGCTCCAAAGCTAAAGGTCATTGGGAGGGCCGGCGTTGGCCTCGACAACATAGACCTCGAAGCGGCAAAAGAGAGGGGCATTAAGGTCGTCAACAGCCCCGGTGCGTCCAGCAGAAGCGTCGCGGAGCTCGTTCTTGCCCTGATGTTCAACGTCGCCAGGAAGGTGGCCTTCGCCGACAGGAAGATGAGGGAAGGCGTCTGGGCCAAGAAGCAGTGCATGGGGATCGAACTTGAGGGCAAGACCCTCGGTATAGTGGGCTTCGGAAGGATAGGCTACCAGATAGCGAAGATCGCAAAGGCCCTTGGGATGAACATCCTACTCTACGACCCCTACCCGAACGAGGAGAGGGCGAAGGAAGTCGGTGGGAAGTTCGTCGACCTTGAGACCCTCCTGAAGGAGAGCGACGTGGTTACTCTCCACGTCCCGCTCATCGATGCAACCTACCACCTCATAAACGAGGAGAGGCTGAAGCTCATGAAGCCCACCGCCATACTCATCAACGCCGCCAGGGGAGCGGTCGTTGACACAAACGCCCTCGTTAAAGCCCTTCAGGAAGGCTGGATAGCCGGAGCAGGCCTCGACGTCTTCGAGGAGGAGCCCCTGCCGAAGGACCACCCGCTTACCAAACTCGACAACGTGGTTCTTACTCCGCACATCGGCGCCTCGACCGTCGAGGCCCAGATGAGGGCTGGAGTCCAGGTGGCGGAGCAGATAGTCGAGATTCTGAAGGGCTGAGCTTTTCTTTTCCTCTCTTTAGCAGGTTTACCATGGTGGTAGACTTTTCGGGAGAAAGTTTACCAGTATAGTGATAGATTTTAGCGGAAAAGTTTTGCAGTATGATGGTAAACGCTCTGGATGTGGCTTTTAAATCCACACGTCAAACTTTTTAACTCATCTTCGAACCTTTGACTGGTGTATGCCGATTGCTCGTTGATTCACTTGTCGATGCCATAAGGCTCGCCGTTACGAGGATTCCCGAAGATACCGTCAGAGCCCTCAGGAGGGCCTACGCGGAGGAGGAAGACGAGATAGCCCGTTTTAATCTCGGGAACATGCTAAAGGCCATAGACCTGGGCCTCGGAGACAGAATTCCGGTCTGTCAGGACACGGGAACGATAACCTTCTTCGTCGAGGCCGGCATCGACAGTCCCTACCTCGGTGATGTTGAAAGGTGGCTCATAGAGGCGACGAGAAGGGCGACGGAGGAAATACCCCTGAGGCCAAACGCCGTTGACGTTCTGACGGGCAGGAACTCGGGGAACAACACCGGGAGGGGCGTTCCGGTGATCCACTGGGAGCTCGTCCCGGGAGATAGGATAATGATAGCGGTTCTTCCGAAGGGGGGAGGGAGTGAGAACTGTTCTGCCCTTGCGATGCTGACTCCGAGTGAGGGCTGGGAGGGGGTCAAGAGGTTCGTGGTGGAACGAGTCAAGGCCTGCGGCGGAAAGCCCTGTCCGCCGGTTATCCTCGGTATCGGCGTCGGCGGAAGTGCGGATTTGTCCCTAAAGCTGGCCAAGAGGGCGATCCTGAGGCCTGTGGGTGAGAGGAATCCAGATGGGAGGATAGCCAAGCTCGAAGAGGAAATCCTTGACGAGGTCAATTCCCTGGGCATAGGACCGATGGGCATGGGCGGAAGAACTACGGCCCTCGACGTTAAAATCGAGGTCGCCCACAGGCACCCGGCGAGCTTTCCGGTAGGCTTGGTCGTCCAGTGCTGGGCCAACAGAAGGGCCTTCGTGGAGATAAAGCCCGACGGGAGGGTCGATGTGTGGCAGTGAGGCTGGAGACCCCTCTGGGCGGGGAGGACATCTTGAACCTCAAGGCCGGGGACATCGTGCACCTCTCGGGGGTAATCTACACCGCCCGCGATTCGGCCCACAGGAGGATTCTGGAGCTTGCTGGAAGGGGAAAACTCTCCTTTGAGCTTGAGGGGGCGGTGATATACCACTGTGGCCCGATTGTGAGGAGAACCGCTGGGGGCTATGAGATTGTATCCGCCGGGCCGACGACGAGCGCCAGAATGAACCCCTATCTTGATGGCCTCCTCTCCCTCGGTGTTAAGGGGATAATTGGCAAGGGCGGCATGGAGGTTGCCCCCTTCGAGGGGAGGGCGGTCTATTTCGCCTTCACCGGAGGAGCAGGTTCCCTCGCGGCGAAGAGCGTAAAGCAAATCGTTGACGTCCTCTGGCTGGAGGAGCTGGGGATTCCCGAGGCCGTGTGGGTTCTTGAGGTCGAGGACTTCCCCCTACTGGTTGCGATAGACGCCCATGGAAACTCACTCTACCGCTAGAGCTCGTCCTTTAGGCCCATCGGCTCATCACGGAAGAGCCTCTCGTCCATCTCCCTCAGCCTCGGACTGATCAGGGGCTCGAACTCCATGTTATCTATTATGTCCCTCTCGACGTCTATCCCCGGGGCGTACTCTTCAAGCCGGAGGCCTTTTCTGGTCAGCCTGAAGACTGCCCTCTCCGTGATGTAGACCACTTCCTGCCCCTTTTCCAGTCCGAGGCGGGCGTTGTAGACCACCTTGTACACGCTCCTGACGAACTTCCTGACGTTCCCGTCACTGACTATCTCCAGGCGTCCGTTTCTCACCCGGAGCTCCTTCTTCCCCGCCGTGAAGTGCCCCGCGAAGAACATCCTAGGTGAGCCGTAGGATATGACTGGAAAGCCTCCCGGGCCCGGGAGTCTCCCGGGAAGGAGGGAGGGGTTTACGTTGCCCCTCTCGTCCACCTGCATGAAGCCTAAACTGGCGGCGTCTATCACGCCCCCTTCGTAGTTGGCGAACTGGTCCGGCTGGGAGATTATCGCGAAGGGCCCTATGGATGCCCCGAAGTCCGGGCCACCGAGGGCTATCCCGCCGAAGGGACCGGATTCAACCGTCGTGAAGACCCAGTCGGCCACGCCCTCCTCCATGGCAACCCCGGCCACTCTGTCAGGAATGCCTATGCCGAGGTTTACCAGGACGGGCCTTTTGAGCCTCTTGACAAGCTCCAGCATCTCGACCAGTATCCTCCTCGCGATGACCTTCTTGGTGCCCAGCTCCATCGATGAAGAGACACCCCTGGGGGGAATGACCTCGCCGGAAACCCTGGGGTCGTAGGTTATGTTTGCGCTCTGCCTGTGGTACTCCGGAGGCGCAACCACCACGTAGTCCACCAGCGGGCCGGGAACTCTAACGCCCTGCGGATTGAGGGAAGGATACCTCGCTATTCTCTCCACCTGAGCTATGATGATTCCCTTGCCCGGCTCGGCCTTCGCGGCCTGGGCCAGGTTGAGTATCTCCGTGAAGGCGCCCTCCTTTTCGGTGGCGATGTTTCCAATCTCGTCCGCCGTGGTCCCCCTGATGAAGGCCACCGTGGGCTTCGGGGCGCGATAGAACAGGTATTCCTCTCCGTTGATGGTCACGACGTCGATTCTGCACCGCTTTTTCTTCCTGGCCAGCTCGTTGAGGTAGCCGCCGTCCTCCCTGGGGTCGAGGAAGGTTCCAAGCCCAACTTTCGTGAGCACTCCCGGAAGGCCCCTCGCCACCTCTCGGAAGAACCACGAGGCGGTGCCTATCGACCACGTGTAGCCCTCAACTCTGTTCTCCTCTATTAGCTTCTGAATGTAGGGAGACCAGCCAGGATAAGTTACGAGCATGCCCGAGAGGAAGTCCTGGTCTTTTTCGTGGTAGATTTCCCCGAGGATCCTGTCGAGAACCCTGCCAGGGGCGGTTGGAATCGGGTTTACCTCAAGGAAGAGCCCCTTTGGATGTCCGGTTTCCTTGTATCTCTCGAAAAGCTTGAGGAGCAGGTACTCCGGGGCAACGAGAAGATTGAAGCCCGAAACCGCTATCACAGCCCCATCTGGAACGGCCGAAACGGCCGTCTCGGCATCGACAACCTTCGCCATAGACATACCCCCGCCGCGTATTGTTCAACCTACGGCGGCGGGGCTTATATGGCTACCGCCATCCAAGGGGCGCGATTTTCTCCAGGTAGAACACCCTCCACTGTCTGAGCTTCCCCTCCACTTCCTCCGGGCTGACCTTGGCCCTCGCCACACCCTCTCTGAGGGCCTCTTCCGCAACAGCCCTGGCCACCTTTGGGTGGACGTCCGGGTGGAACGGAGAGGGGATTATCTCGTCTTCGCTGGGCTCTATCACCGAGGCCATGGCCTTGGAGGCCGCTATAATCATCCCGTCGGTTATCGCCCTCGCCCTTACGTCTAAAGCCCCCCTGAATATCGCCGGGAACCCGAGGAGGTTGTTCACCTGGTTGGGGTAGTCGCTCCTACCTGTGGCAACTATCCTCGCTCCGGCCCTTTTGGCCTCCTCGGGGAGTATCTCAGGGACAGGGTTGGCCAGCGGGAAGACCACCGCGTCGTCGGCCATGAGTCTTATCCACCCGGGCGTTATCACGCCGGGGCCGGGCTTCGTGAATGAAATGAGAACGTCAGCTCCCTTAACGGCCTCCTCCGGGCCGCCCTCAATGCCCTCGCCGTTCGTCTTCGAGAGGAGCTCACCCCTGTAGGGGAAGAGGCGCTCAAGCGGAAGGTCGGGCGTTATGACCCTCTGCCTCCCCTCAACGAGCTCAACGACCCTGACGTTCTCAGGCCTCACGCCTGCTTCGGTTGCTATCCTGAGCGTTGCGAAGCCAGCCGCCCCCGCGCCAAAAAGCACGAGGGTTATGTCCCCCATCCTCTTGCCAACGACCTTAAGGGCGTTCATCAAACCCGCCAGGACGACCGACGCAGTTCCCTGCTGGTCGTCGTGGAAAACCGGGATGTCCAGCTCGTTGCGGAGTCTTTCGAGGATGTAGAAGCACTTCGGTGAGGCTATGTCCTCAAGGTTTATCCCTCCGAAAGAAGGGGAAACCGCCTTGATGACCTCGATGAACCTCTCGGGGTTCTTCTCGGCCAGGACGAGGGGAAAGGCATCCACTCCACCGAAAACCTTGAAGAGGAGTGCCTTCCCTTCCATGACAGGGAGTGCCGCCGATGGGCCTATATCGCCGAGGCCTAACACGCGAGTTCCGTCGCTTACAACAGCGACGGTGTTGCACCTGTTGGTGTACTCGCACGGGTCATCTCCGTTGGCTATCGCCCTTGAAACCTCAGCCACACCCGGGGTGTAAGCTAGGCTGAGGGTCTCCTCGGTGAGGGGAACCTTGGGTATTATCTCTATCTTCCCGTTGCCGGGGAAGTTGTCCCGATGAAAGTTGAGAGCGTCCATAAGACCACCGGGGTTTGTTGGCATGTGAAAGTTAAAAACTATTTGATTCGTGTATGAATTTGTCAGCGGCATGGCCATCGAAACGTGCCGGCGCTTGTGCCCCTTTCCCGACCAAAAGCTTTTAAACCCTCCAGGGGTTCACTAATACCGGGTGTGGGCCGGTAGCTCAGCCTGGTATGAGCGCCGCCCTCGCAAGGCGGAGGCTGCGGGTTCAAATCCCGCCCGGTCCACCAC
>NZ_WANV01000035.1 GCF_015521605.1 Thermococcus sp. | reverse complement strand
TCACCAATGAGGAGCTCCTTGAGCTCGAGGTCGACGTCCTCGCCCCGAGCGCCATCGAGGGCGTCATCACCAAGGACAACGCCGACAGGATCAAGGCCAAGATCGTTGCCGAGCTCGCCAACGGTCCGACCACCCCGGAGGCCGACGAGATCCTCCACGAGAAGGGCGTCCTCGTCATACCGGACTTCCTCTGTAACGCCGGCGGTGTCACCGTCAGCTACTTCGAGTGGGTTCAGAACATAACCGGCGACTACTGGGACACCGAGACCACCAGGGCCAAGCTCGACAAGAAGATGACCAAGGCCTTCTGGGACGTCTACAACACCCACAAGGAGAAGAACATCCAGATGAGAGACGCTGCCTACGTCGTCGCAGTCCAGAGGGTCTACGACGCCATGAAGTGGCGCGGATGGGTGAAGAAGTGATTTCTTCCCCTTTTCTCTTCGTTTCTGCCCTTCTGTAAGGCTATCAGAAAAGTTCTAGAGCTTTTTGGCTCGCTCCCGATAGAGCCTCGATATCGCCTGCATCGCGGCCGCGACCATTATTCCCGTCATTATCATTCCAAGTATGGGCAGTACAAAGGCACAGAGGAGCTTTGATATGGGCGTTGTTGGGGTGATGTCACCGTAGCCGACGGTGAAGGCGGATATGAATGCGAAATAAATTCCGTTGCCGATGCTCAGGGATTCCTGGAAGGCCAGCACCACCCCAAAAACAACTATCATGATAAAGAGGCCCAGGAGGATGCTTTTAACGTAGTAGAGAACCCTAAAAAATTCGTGGAGGAAGGTTCGAAAGTCTACGAGCTCGATTTCAAGCCCTTCCTCTTTCTCATTTTCCATTCCCTCACACCTTTGCCCAGTACTCCTTTTCCTCGACCATGACCTTTATCATCTCGTCCTCGTCCTTGAACATGGTTCTCCTAGACGGGTTCTGCATACCATAGAACTCCATGAATGGGCTTGGCCTCCTGTCGAACGGGTAGTAGAGGTATATCGCCGCCAGCGTTCTGTAGGCCTCGGCCATCTCGCTGATGACCCCTGCAGAGACGCCCTCAGCGTAGTGGTAGACTGCTATGGCTTTGCTAACGTCAACGAGGTTGAAGTCCCTCTCGACGAGCTGGCGTCTCAGTATGTCCGTCGCCTGTTCTATGTCCTCCCTCTCCAGCTCCTCCACGTGTTCGCCGTCCAGGAGGTGTTTGATGCGGATGCGCGTTATCTCCGGATTTTTGTTGACCTGGGCATCGTACTCGGCAACGACCCACCAGTCGTCCAGCGCCCCGGGGTCGAGAACCGTGAAGTGTTTGCTCAGCTTGGTGTAGAATCCCCGAACCCTCTGGTAGTACTCCTCCTCGTGGCCAGTCATCGGATAGCTCAGGTAAACGAGCGGCTTCTCGACCTCATGGAATATCAAGTCCAGGAAGACCTCGTAGGGGTGTCTTATTCCGAACTGGAGGATGTAGCGAACTTCGATGCCTTCCTTCTTCAGCTCGTGTATCAGGGTTTTAACGTGGTTTATGGCATCTTCGCGCCACATGACCAGGGTGGTGAGCTTGATGTTCTCCGGGTTCTGGCCGAAGCGTTCGAACCACTCCGAGTCGTTGATGATGCGCCTTCTGACGGATAGAACGTCGTCCAGGACTATTATTACACGGTTCGGTCTCAGAAGCTTCAGATTGCTCGTGGTGAAGCCGATAACGCTCCCGCTTCCCCATCTGAAGAGGCTCGGTGTTGAAACCAGGTGAAACTTCCGGTCACTTTTGTCTATTTCCTTTCTTATTCTATTAAAGGCCTCGTCCCTTATCTCGTTCATCAAATCCTGGTGGCTTATGGCGAAGTCAAGGACGTTCTTTCTGGTTATCTTGACGCCCAGCTCCTTTCCTACTTCCCGGATGTAATCGAAAACGTGGTAATAAACGTAGCTTTCCTCCTCTGCGAGCTTCAGTGCCTCGGTTATGTACTCGTCGCGCCCGTTGAGGGGCGGGCCCGTGACCAGAATAACTTCCTTCATCCTACCACCCCACTGCGTCTAAACGTACACTTCGGACGAAACCTTTAAATACTATTCCCCTAAACTGGCGTTGTAGAGGTTCTTCTATTCTAAAAACATACCAGCAGGGGTGTTGTAATTGGCTGAAAAGCTAAAGGGAACGACTACGGTCGGCATTGTATGTAAGGACGGCGTCGTCCTAGCGGCAGACAAGAGGGCATCACTCGGCAATATGGTGCTTTCAGGGAACGTCACAAAGGTATTCCAGATAGACGACCACTTGGCCTTGGCCGGTGCTGGAAGCGTTGGGGACATCCTCTCGCTCGTCAGGCTTCTGAGGGCCGAGGCTAGGCTGTACAGGGCCAAGGTCGGGAACGAGATGAGCGTGAGGGCCCTTGCTACGCTGACTTCTAACATCCTTCACGGCAGCAGGTTCATGCCGTACTTTGGGTGGTTTCTCATAGCGGGCTATGACGAGAAGCCCGGACTGTACTCGATAGACATGGCCGGCGGTGTTACCGAGGACAGGTTTACCGCCGCGGGATCGGGAATGGAGTTTGCCTTCGCGGTTCTTGAGGATGGCTATGGCGAAGACATGAAGCTTGAGGAGGGCATTAAGCTTGCCCTCAAGGCGATAAAGATAGCCACAAGGCGTGATGTTTTCACTGGGGATGGAATAACCCTGGTTACCGTGACGAAAGACGGTTACAGGGAGCTGAGCAAGGAGGAGATAGGGGCTCTTCTAAAGTGAGGTGGTGACTTTGATAAGGAGAGAAACTTTCGTTGATGACATTCTACGCGACATAAAGGCCGTAATAAGCCAGATGGTTCCTAGGGAGGCCAGGATAACGGATGTCGAATTCGAAGGGCCGGAACTGGTCATATACGTCAAGAACCCCGAGGCCATAATGCAGGACGGTGAGCTCATCAAGAACCTCGCCAAGGTTCTCAAGAAGCGCATCAGCGTCCGCCCAGACCCGGAAGTCCTCCTCCCCCCCGAGAGGGCAGAGGAGATGATAAAACAGATAGTCCCGGCGGAGGCCGAGATAACCAACATAAGCTTTGACCCGTCCGTTGGTGAGGTCCTCATAGAGGCCAAAAAGCCCGGTCTGGTCATAGGGAAGAACGGCGAAACGCTCCGCCTGATAACCCAGAGGGTTCACTGGGCACCCCGCGTCATAAGGACGCCGCCGCTTCAGAGCCAGACCATATACTCGATAAGGCAGATACTCCAGGCAGAGGCGAGGGACAGGAGAAAGTTCCTCCGCCAGGTCGGCCGGAACATCTACCGCAAACCCGAGCTGAAAAGCGAATGGATTAGAATAACCAGCCTTGGAGGCTTCCGCGAAGTCGGCAGGAGTGCCCTCCTAGTCCAGACAAACGAGAGCTACGTTCTGGTGGACTTCGGTGTTAACATAGCCGCCCTCCGCGACCCCAAGAAGGCATTTCCGCACTTTGACGCGCCCGAGTTCAGGTACGTCCTCGATGCCGGGTTACTCGATGCTATCATCATAACCCACGCCCACCTCGACCACAGCGGAATGCTCCCGTACCTCTTCCGCTACAAGCTCTTCGACGGGCCGATATACACGACTCCCCCGACCAGGGACCTGATGGTGCTCCTCCAGCAGGATTTCATCGAGATACAGCAGATGAACGGTGTCGAGCCGCTCTACAGGCCGAGGGACATAAAGGAGGTCATCAAGCACACGATAACCCTCGACTACGGCGAGGTTCGCGACATCGCACCGGACATGAGACTTACCCTACACAACGCCGGCCACATACTCGGTTCATCGATAGTCCACCTCCACATAGGCAACGGGCTTCACAACATAGCCATAACCGGGGACTTCAAGTTCATCCCGACGAGGCTCTTCGAGCCGGCAGTCAGCAGGTTCCCGCGCCTTGAGACCCTCATCATGGAGTCCACCTACGGAGGAAGCAACGACTACCAGATGCCGCGTGAGGAGGCCGAGAAGCGCCTGATAGAGGTCATCCACCAGACGATCAGGCGGAAGGGTAAGGTTCTCATCCCTGCCATGGCGGTCGGCAGGGCGCAGGAGATAATGATGGTCCTTGAAGAGTACGCCCGCGTCGGGGGCATAGATGTGCCCATCTACCTCGATGGAATGATATGGGAAGCCACCGCAATCCACACCGCCTACCCGGAGTACCTCAGCAAGCACCTGCGCGAGCAGATATTCCACGAGGGCTACAACCCGTTCCTGAACCCGATATTCAAGAGCGTCGCAAACTCGCGCGAGAGGCAGGACATAATAGATAGTGGCGAACCGGCGATAATCATAGCAACTTCTGGCATGCTCGTCGGCGGGCCCAGCGTGGAGTACTTCAAGCAGCTCGCCCCGGACCCGAAGAACAGCATGATATTCGTCAGCTATCAGGCCGAGGGGACGCTTGGAAGGCAGGTTCAGAGGGGCCTGAGAGAGATTCCGCTGGTCGGAGAGGGCGGAAAGACCGAAGTCGTCAAGGTGAACATGGAGGTTCACACCATCGACGGCTTCTCCGGCCACGCAGACAGGAGGGAGCTCATCAGCTACATCGCTCGCCTGAGGCCGAGGCCTGAGAGGGTAATAACAGTTCACGGAGAGCCCCACAAGTGCCTTGACCTGAGCACCAGCATTCACAAGAAGTTCGGAATCTCGACCCGCGCCCCCAACAACCTGGACGCGATAAGGCTTAAGTGACTGTTTGAGTGATGGCCGATGCAGGTTCGCTGTCCTAGCTGTGGGAGGCTCTACTCCTCCCTTATCCCCCCAACCTGCTCCTGTGGTGAGCCGCTTAGGATAACGTACGACTACGAATCCGTGGACGTTTCCGCCTGGAAAAATAGAAAGCCCGGTGTCTGGAAGTACCGGGAGCTTCTTCCCGGTGTGGACTATGTAATCAGCCTGAACGAGGGTGGAACGCCCCTTCTGAAGGCCAAACTCGGTGAAGAACTCGGGTTGAACGTCTTCATCAAGGACGAAACCAGGAATCCAACCGGCTCATTCCGCGACAGACTGGTAACGGTGGCCATTTCCTACGGTATGCCCTACGCCGAGAATGGCTTTGTTGTGGCAAGCAACGGAAACGCCGCCGCTTCCCTTTCGGCCTATGCTGCGCGGGCAGGAAGACCCGCCTATACCGTCGTCCCAAAGCTGGTTGAGCAGGGTAAGCTGAACCAGATAGTGGCCTTTGGTGCCAAGTTGATCCGCTACGGTGAGAGCGTCGATGAGGGCATAAGCTATGCCGAAGGCCTGGCCGAGGGCAGGGGGCTCTACAACGTCACCCCTGAGAGCAACCTCATCGGCCTGGAAGGGCAGAAAACGCTCGCCTTCGAGCTGTGGGAGGAGCTGAACCCGACCCACGTGGTGGTTCCAACCGGTAGCGGAAGCAACCTCTACAGCATCTACAAGGGGTTCGTTGAGCTAATGGAGATAGGGGCCATTGAGGAAATGCCCAGACTCATAGCGGTGCAGGCTGAGAAATGCTCCCCTATAGCGAGCGAGGTTCTGGGCGTCGAACCAAGGGCGGAACCAACCAAGGCGCTGGCACTCTACGTGAAGAACCCGGTGATGAAGGAGCTCGCGCTCAGGGCCATACACGAAACCGACGGAACCGCCGTGATGGTCGGCGAGGATGAGCTTGACCTAGGACAGAGGCTGCTCGCCGGAGAGGGAATCTTCGCGGAGTACGCTTCGGCGGTGATAGTCCCAGCCCTCCTCAAGCTGGCGGAGGAGGGGTACTTTGAGAGGGACGACAGGATAGCGCTCATTGTGACGAGCTCCGGCCTCAAGGGACACTACTCCGAAACCCGGGAGAAGTTCAGCATAGGGGGGACGAAGCTCGATATCCTGAGGCTTCTCGGTGAGAGGGTCATGTACGGCTACGAGATATGGGAGGCCCTTGAGAAGCCCCTGAAGTATCAGGCGGTTTACCAGCACCTCCGTGAGCTTGAAAGCCTGGGTCTGATAGGTGAATCCCATAGAAAGGGCAGGCGCGTCTACTACCGGCTGACCGATAAGGGCCGCAAGTTCCTGGAGACACTGTCGGGATAACGGAAAGGTTTTAAAAGGTCTTTTTAAAGCTAAGCGTAGGTGAAGAACGTGGAGCTGGCAATTGAACACAAGTTTTCACTCTCAGTTTACCTGTGGGGACTCATCTGTGGCCTGGTCAGTGGCATTGCCGCCGCAAAGTTCCAGTACGGCTGGATGATAGGCATCGCCATGTTCCTAATCATTGATAAGGTTGTCATGGCCATCATAAAGGAGCTGCCGCCCGACATCGAGGAGGAGCGCCTGATACTAAGGAAGGCCTTCTTCGGCTGGTTCCTGTTCTGGCTCTACTTCACCATGCTCAGCTACACCCTGATGGTCAACTTCCAGCCCCAGTTCTATTCAAACCAGAGCCTGCTTTATCAACTCACGCAGAACGGAACGGTGATGGGGTGAGTCTATGGAGGAGCTCAAGAGGGCGGTTGCCAAGGAGGCCCTGAAGTTCATTGAGGATGACATGGTAGTCGGCCTTGGCACTGGCTCCACCACTGCATACTTTATCGAGTATCTGGGCAAGCTCATCATGGAGGGGGAGCTCGAGGACGTCTACGGCATTCCCACCTCGTATCAGGCCAGGCTCCTCGCCCTCGAGAACGGCGTCCCTGTGGTCGGTCTGGACGAAGTCGATGCGATAGACATAGCAGTCGACGGCGCCGATGAGGTTGATCCCCACCTGAACCTCATAAAGGGCCGTGGTGCTGCCCTCACCATGGAGAAGATAATCGAATACCGTGCCGGAACGTTCCTCGTTCTCGTTGACGAGAGCAAGCTCGTTGAGAGACTCGGCCAGAAGATGCCCGTTCCCATAGAGGTGATTCCAGCGGCTTGGCGTGCCATAGCCGAGGAGATAGAGGTCTTCAACGCAACAGCGGAGCTCAGGATGGCGAGCAAGAAGGATGGTCCTGTTGTTACGGACAACGGCAACTTCATTCTCGACGCCAGGTTCCACCGCATAGATGACCCGCTTGACCTTGAGATAGAACTCAACAACATTCCTGGCGTGGTGGAGAACGGCATCTTTGCCGACATAGCCGACATAGTTCTCGTCGGCACCAAGGACGGCGTCAAGAGGCTGGAGCGCTGAAACTTTGTTATTCAAAGTTTCACCAAAGTTCATGATTCCTTTCCAGGGCTCTTTATTTTTGGGTTTCCTCTAGGAGTTAAGTATCAAACGTTGGATTCTGCGGTATGGTTCCCATTGTAGTCAAAGAGAAATCCAACCAAGATTGTCATTTTAAACAAGAATCACGAACCTTGATCAAACTTCGCGCAGGCGAAGTTACTGGGGGTGTGGGGACGTTAGTCCCCCAGAGGATTAATGAATAAGGAAGGCGGGGAAACGTAGTTTCCCAGGTTTTAGAGAAAAGTGGGGTTGTGGGGCGAAACCCCATTTCGGGGGTTTGAGAGTACAGAGCAGGCTTTTTCTAAAAGCTTGACCAAAAGAGTTCCCTTTCTCATAAATAGGCGATAGTACTAGCGTGCACGTTTCAACACCCTGCTGAAGCGTGGGTTTACTTCCAAAAAAGCCCTCTAAACAGGTTTGCGTTTTGTTCTGGTGTCCGTAGGACGCCTTGAGTAGAGCAAACACTCAGGGAATGGCAATTAATGAGTAAACCCCTTGAAGATTTGAGTTTCTCAGAAAGCACGCAATCTTTCCGTCAACGCTTTGCGAACCAAAGGGTTGTAATGGTGCGGGGGAGGGGATTTGAACCCCTGAACCCCTACGGGAGTGGATCTTGAGTCCACCGCCTTTGACCAGGCTCGGCAACCCCCGCGCACTGCGGGCTTCAAAAGGAATAACAAAAGGCTGGCTTATAAATTTAACGTCCCCGCGGGGAGAAAACCGAAAGAGGAGACCTCAAATCTTAATCGGCGCTCCAAAGGCCCTATCGCCGGCGTCTCCAAGACCGGGCAGGATGTAGCCGTGGTCGTTGAGCTCCCTGTCTATCGCCGCCACGAACATCTCAACGTCCGGATGGGCGGCCTTTATCCTGCTTATGCCCTCCGGCGCCGCCAGAACGCCGACTATGACGTAACGCTTGGCCTTCCCGTACTTCTTGACCTCTTCAAGGACCTTGATGAGCGTCGAGCCGGTGGCTATCATGGGGTCGGCTATTATGACCGTGTCCTCTGGCTTAACCTGCGGCACCTTGACGTACTTCATCTCTATCTCGAACTTCGGGGCCTTTCCGCGGGAGGCCGAGACTATTCCAACCCTCGCGTGGTCAAGGACCTTAATAAGCCCCTCCATCAGTGGTATCGCCGCCCGGAGAACGGTTATTATGACTACGTTGCGTCTGTCTTTTATGCGGATTCCCTCTGTTTCCTCCAGCGGGGTCTTCACAGGAATCCTCTCCACTTCCATCGTCTTCGTTATTTCGTAGGCCATGTAGCGACCGAGCTTGACGAGACCCTTTCTGAAGGGTATCGGCCCCGTCCTCTCGTCGCGAAGCTCCGTCAGAATCTCCATTATGAACGGGCTGTCCTCGAAGGAGTAGACACCCTCCCAGCGTTCGTCCCTCTTCATGCGTCTCACCATAGCTCGTTAGGCGCTGGGTTTATTAGACTTCCGCCTGCCAATTTTTGCCAGTGATGTATCACTTTTTTGACTCTTCCTCGATAATGCGCCTCATCCATGTCCCCCGCAGGAACCAGGCGAGGGCCACTATTGCCGCTATGAAGTTGCTCATGCCCATGCCGAAGAAGACCCCCCTGCTGGTGAAGTCGAAAAGGCTCGCCAGTGGTATTGTGACACCCAGAACAGTTATCGCTTCCAAGTAACCGAAGGCGTAGCTGAGGGGTATCCTCAGCCCCCAGAGGCGGAATATCCCGAGGGCCATGCTCTTCTTGGTATGCCCGGCCGAGCTGAAGACCCTGTTCACGACTATAAAGATACCATTGAAGAAGGGCACAGAGATCAGGAAGTACTTAAGAACTACCTCACTCTCTTCTATCACCGCCGGGTCGTTGAGGAAGAAGCGGAACACCTCCACGCGGAAGATTCCAATCACCAGAACCGCAAGGGTGGCTATGGCGAAGTTTATGATCATCGTGCGCTCCGCTATCTTCTTCGCCCGCCCGTAGTTCTCTGCACCGACGTTCTGGGCGACCATGGTGCCCATCGCCATGCTTATTCCGCGGGAGATGCTCGTCAGGAAGTTGACCAGTCTGGTCGTTATGGTGTACGCCGCGTAGGTGACGTCGCCGAAACCGAAGATTATCCTTGTCAAGATGACGAAGCCGAAGCTGTTCGCCGACTGTCCTATGCTGGAGGGAAGGCCGACGCGGAAGATCCTGCCGTAGAACTCGAAGTCCGGTTTGAGGCTTTCAAGGCTCAGGCTTATCCCCACGCGGTCGTTGAACAGGAGGTAGAGCCCTATCACCGCCCCAACAGCATTGGCGAAGACCGTTGCGAGGGCCGCTCCAGCCACCCCCATCTCGGGGAAGCCGAGCCAGCCGAAGATGAGGAGCGGATCGAGGATTATGTTTATCGCAACAGTTAGGAGGGTTATTTTAACCGGTGTCCTTGTATCACCGGTGGCTCGCATGAGGGCCGAAAATGCCATGAACGCGAAGGAGAAGGGCAGGCCCAAGAAAACTATCGTGGCATAGGTGAGGGAGTAGGGGTAGACGTTTTCGCTAACCCGCATGAAATGGAGCGCGTATGGGAGTATCAGGAGCGCCACTATCGCAGTTGCCACCGAGAAGAAAGTCATGAGCGAGTAGAGAGCCCCGGCCGAGCGGTTGGCCTTTTCGTACTCCTCCGCACCTATGTACTGCCCGACAAAAGCAAAGCCCGCCGTGGTAAAACCTATTCCCAGGGCCATCAACGTCCCGATTATCGGCCATACAGTCCCGGGAGCGGAGAGCGCCTCTCTGCCAAGCTTTCCCAGCCAGTAGGTGTCGGTTATGTTGTAGACAACCTGGACTAGGTTGTTGACTATGAGCGGGCCCGCCAGAACGAGAAGTGTCTTTTCTATGGGCCCGGTTAGTATTTCATCGCGCATCCTCTGGATTTTCTCGCTCTTCATGTGCAATCAGACCGCAATCGAAACGGTGATATATAAAGCTACCCCTTCTCCTCTATGATGCGGCTCATCCAGCTCCCGGTCAGGAACCAGATGAGAGCGACAACCGCCCCCAAAACGTTGCTTAAGCCCATCCCCAGCCACATTCCTGCCGTGTCCTTCACGAGGATTCCGAGGCCGTAGCTGAGGGGAAGCCTCAGCCCCCAGAGGCGGAGCATACTGAGGAGCATGCTCTTCTTGGTGTGTCCGGAGCTCTGGAAGACGTTGTTCACCGCCGAGAATATGCCAAAGAAGGGCAGGGAGGCGGAGAAGTACTTAACCACCTTTGCGCTCTCGGCTATTATCGCAGGGTCGTTGATGAAGAAGCTGAATATCTCCACGCGGAAGAAGGCAAAGAGGAGCGTTCCAAGGCTCAGAATGGCAAAGTTTATCGCCATCGTCTTCTCCGCTATGACCTTTGCCCTCTCGTAGAACCTCGCACCGACCGTCTGGCCCACCATCGTCCCCATCGCCATGCTTATGCCGTCCGAGAAGGCGAACATGAAGTTGGTCAGTCTGTTGGTTATGCTGTAGGTCGCGAAGGCCACATCGGCCTCACCGAACCGGCCGCCCAGAGTGAAGATTATCCTTGTGAGAATGACAAAGCCGAGGGCTGTGGTGGATGAACCGACGCTTGAGGGTATCCCTACCCTGAAAATGCGCTTGTAGAACTCCCAGTCCGGCTTCAGCTCCTCCACCGTTAGGTGTATTCCCACTTTCCCCTTGAAGAGGAGGTAGCCGCCGACGAGCGAGCCGAGGCTGTTGGAGAACATCGTCGCAACCGCGGCCCCGATGACGCCGAGCTCCGGAAACGGCCCCCAGCCGAATATCAGGAACGGGTCCAGAACCAGATTCAGAAGCACGGTGGCTATGTTTATTTTAACGGGCGTTTTGGTGTCCCCTATGGCCCTCAGGAGGAAGTTGAAGGCGAAGAGCGTGAAGGCGAATGGTATGCCGGCGAAGATGACGCGGGTGTAGTTGAGCGCGTAGGGGTACACAGTCTCGCTCACGTTCATGAAGTCAAGCAGATATGGTGCAGAGATGACCCCGAATATTCCGACCCCTATCGCGAAGAGCATCATGAGGGAGTACAGCCCCCCAGCGGCGCGGTTGGCCTTATCGTACTCCTTTGCCCCGACGTACTGGCTCACGAAGGCGAAGCCTGCTGTGGCAAACCCCATTCCGATGGCCATGAAGAACCAGACCAGGGGCCACGCCGTCCCCGGTGCGGCCAGCTCCTCCCTCCCGAGCTTTCCGAGCCAGTACGTGTCGGTGAGGTTGTAGAGAACCTGGACGAGCTGGTTTATGATGAGCGGGTACGCTAACAGGATGAGCGTCTTCACTATCGGTCCGCTGACAATCTGGTCGCGCATCGCCTCTACTTCACGCCTCATTGAGATGGCTATCGAAACGTTGGTATAAAAAGCTTATCGTGGATAAAAGAGCCAGCGACTAAAACTTCCCCTTTACCGGGAGAAACGCCGCCCGATTTTCAAAACGATAGAAACGAATAAAAAAGAGAAGAGGCTTCACTCGAAGAGCCTCTTGCGAGCCGCCTCGAGGATGAGCTTCTGCTCCTCCTGGGCGACGGTCTTCCTGATGAGCTCGACGGCATCGGGGTTGGCGCTGATGCTGTCGATGCCGAGCCTGACGAGTATCTTGGCCATCTTCGGGTCGCTGCCGGCCTGTCCGCAGATGCTGGTCTCGACGCCGTACTTCTTGGCGACCTTGATGACGTTCTCGATGAGCTTGAGCACTGCCGGGTGCTTCTCGTCGTAGAGGTAGGCGATCCTGTCGTTGTCCCTGTCGATGGCGAGGGTGTACTGGGTGAGGTCGTTGGTACCGAAGCTGACGAAGTCAAGGCCCTCCTTGATGAGGTCCTCGATGATGAGTGCAGCGGCCGGAACCTCGATCATTATTCCCCACTCGACGTCCTTGTGCGGCTCGAGGCCAACTTCCCTGGCTATCTCCTTGGCCTTCCTGATCTGCTCAGGGTGGCCAACGAGCGGGAGCATGACGCCGATGTTGTCGTAGCCCTCCTCGACGACCTTCTTGATGGCGGTGAACTCGGCCTTGAGGAGCTCGACCTGGTCAAGGCTCCTCCTGATTCCGCGCCATCCGAGCATCGGGTTCCTCTCGTCCGGCTCGTCCTCTCCACCAGGCATCTCCTTGAACTCGTTGGTCGGGGCGTCGAGGGTCCTGTACCAGACCGGCCTCGGGTAGAAGGCAGCGGCAACGGTCCTTATTCCGTCGGCGAGCTTCTCGACGAGCTCGTCGAACTTGCCCTCCTTGATGAACTTGACCGGGTGCTTGCCGATGGTGAGGATCATGTGCTCGGCGCGGAGCAGTCCAACACCGTCGGCGCCGGTCGCTGCTGCGCGCTCAGCAACTTCAGGCATGGAGACGTTGACCTTGACCTTGGTCGCGGTGATGAGCGGAGCTCCAGCGACAACGACCTGTCCACCGGCGGCCTTCTCCTCCTCCTTCTTCTCGACGAGGCTCTTGACTATGCCCTTGTAGACGACACCCCTCGTTCCGTCAACGGTGACGTAGTCGCCGGTCTTGAGCTTCTTGGTGGCCTCCTTGGTACCGACGACGGCCGGGATACCGAGCTCACGGCTGACGATGGCGGCGTGGCTGGTCCTTCCACCCTCGTCGGTGACGATAGCGCTTGCCCTCTTCATGGCCGGGACCATGTCCGGGTTGGTCATGGTGGTGACGAGGACGTCTCCCTCCTTGACCTTGTCGATCTCGCTGGCGTCGAATATGACGACGACCTTACCGGCACCGATGCCCGGTGAGGCACCGAGACCCTTGAGGATAACCTCGGCCTCCTCGACCTCGGCGGCCTCCTGAGCGGTCTCGGTCTCCTTGAGGGTGGTGATCGGTCTGCTCTGGACGATGTAGAGCTTGCCGTCGTCGGCGTCGTAGGCCCACTCGATGTCCTGCGGCCAGCCGTAGTGCTCCTCTATCTTGGCGCCTATCTTAGCGACCTCGATGATCTGCTCCTCGGTGAGAACCTGCTTCTCAACCCACTCGGGGCCGAGGTAGTCGGCGACCTTGACGTAGATGGTTCCCTTGCCGGTCTCAGGGTTGCGGACAACCATGACCTCCTTCTTGGCGATGTACTTCTCCTTTATCTTCCAGGTGCCCTTCTCAACAATGTACTCGTCCGGGGAAACGCTGCCGCTGACGACGGCCTCACCGAGGCCCCAGCTGGCGTTGATCATGATCTCGTTCCTGTTGTTGGTGACGGGGTTGGCGGTGAACATAACACCGCTGGTCTTGCTGTTGACCATCTTCTGGACGACGGCTGAGAGGTAGACCTTGCTGTGGTCGAAGCCCTGCTTGGCCCTGTAGAAGGTGGCTCTGGCCGTCCAGAGTGAGGCCCAGCACTTCTTGACCTTGTCTATGACGTCATCAACGCCGTAGACGTCGAGGTAGGTCTCCTGCTGGCCGGCGAAGCTGGCCTCCGGGAGGTCTTCGGCGGTGGCAGAAGAGCGGACGGCAACGTAAACCGCTTCCTTGTTGAACCTCTGGGAGAGCTCCTTGTAAGCCCTCTCGATCTCCCCGGCTATCTCTGCCGGCATCGGGAGCTCAATTATCTTCTGCCTGATCTTGGCGGTGTTCTCCTGGAGCTGCTTGGAGTCATCGACGTTGGTCTCGGCGATGACGCCCATAATCCACTCCTGGAGGGTCTTTCCGTCTTCGAGCTTGACGTTCTCGACGAAGTACTTGTAGGCCTCGGCGGTGACACAGAAGCCGGGCGGAACCGGAATGCCGGCGTTGGTCATTTCTCCAAGGTTGGCACCCTTTCCGCCAACAAGAGCGACGTCGCCCTTTCCGAGTTCCTCAAACCACTTTATAAATTTGTATTCGCTCATGCGAATCCCTCCACAATCGTTTACTGCGGGTGATATATCGAGGGTTCATATTTAAAATTAACTATCCAAGGCTGTTCTCTGGCGTACAGGAATGAAAAAGAAGGCGAATGTGTTCATTTGGGTTGACGGGGGCTTAACTTCCCTTGCTTTTAGGGATTGAAGTGGAGCGAACGAAAACCTTGAAGCCCTCCTTGGGGAACTCCTTGGCGAGGGTGTACATGCCGCTCTCTTCGATGTTTAAGGGAGGGTCACCTTCCATTTTGATTATGAGGTCATACTTTCCGCTGGCGATTCTGTCCCGGACCTGTTGCCTGTCCATTATGACCTGGATTATTGCGTCAGGATAGTAAAGTCCCGCCATTGTGTACATCTTGGGCGAGACGAGGAGCCACTCCGCGGAGGGGTAGTTGGTTGAGGCGTACTCCATCACCCTGACATAGACCGCCCCCTGTTCGTCCCACTGTTCCTTGAGGCTCATGGCGTCCCTTCCAATTGGAATCAGAAACAGTATCAGAAGCAGAATAGATGCATACTTTCTGTGCTCGGCACTCGCCATAAGCCCGTGGAGAATTTCCGCCAAACTCCACAGGCCGTGGGCCGCCAGGAGGGCAACCACGGGAGAGAGGAACGTTATGAAGCGTTCTTCTTTGTGGGTCACGGTCATTATTCCCAGCAGTCCCAGAAAGAGCCAGCTTATGAGAAGCCACCCCTCATCGTTCTTTTTAAGGAATACAAAGCCGACTATTGCAAGGAACAGGAGGATGCCCAGGGTGTTGGCTATCATTCCGACGTAGTCAAATGCTGAAACGGGTGGTGCGTTGGTTACGTACTGGGTGGCCACGCTGAAGGGCTTAAACGCACCACCGTAATAAAGATGCCCCATGTACAGCCAGGGCAGGAGGACAAGGATGAAGAGGAGGAATCCAAGGGGATACTCCTTTTTCTTTGCCCAATCCCAGTGTTCGGTCAGGTACAGGTATGCTATCATGACTCCCAGTATCGAGAGTCCAGTATATCTGGTCAGCACTGCTATCCCCGCGATTATGAAAGAAAGATACAGCCTCGTGCTTTCGCCCCTCTTTCTCCCTGTGTACAGCAGGTATATGGCGAGGGTGTAGAAAAACGTGAATTCGCTGTGAACGAGCTCGCGGGTTCCCATCGCAAAGGCCAGGGGGTTGAAGATGTAAAACATAGCCGCGGCAAACGCCTTCAGTCTGTCTTTCCACAGCTCCACGGCGAAGACATACACAAGGCCTGCCGTCAGGGCGTAAAAGAACGCTGAGACGAGCCGCGCTGCCGTCAGGTGGGAGTTGGGTGGGAGGAACCTAAAGAGAAGCGAGAGCGTGTAGACGTAAACCGGCGGACGGTACATCATGTAGACTCCCTGGTACGTGTAGTTCGTTATGCCCTTTAGGAGATTCCTTGCGATATCTATGTAAAGTGCCCCATCGTAGGTGATGGTTCTGCTGGGGAGGAATGCCATGGCTAGAATCAGGGAAAAAAGCGCTATTGTTCCGCTTATGTACAGGTCCCTTCTCGGGAGTGTTGGCGTCACGTCACACCCTCCGTTTACTTCAGGGTGTGTTACTATTTAAACATTTCGAAATTGAAAAATTAGGAGAAGCTGAGCAGTGGATGGGCCTTCAGGAGTTCGTTGATCATGCCGATGGCCCTATCGCTGCCGTAGGCGTAGCCGAAGTAGCGGTACATGGTAAGCACTGCATCGAGCGGGTGTACTTCCTTGTTGGGATCGAACGTGTCTTCGATAAAATTGAGGGTTCTTTCCTCTGCGTCTTTAAGTCCCGCAACGTGATAGATGTATGCCATCTGGGCGTAGGTGGCTCTGGAATACGTGTACTCATACTTCTCTGCCTTTAGCTTCCCGCTTTCCTCCTGCTCCCCTGTCATCCATTCGGCTGCTTTCCTGACGGCGTTCAGCACCGTCTCGTTGCCCGTTAGCTGGTAGTACCTTGCCAGGCTTGAGGCAACTGCTATGGTGGTGCCGAGGTTGTTGTTCCAGCTTCCGTCTCCCTTCTGCTCATTCAGCAGCTGGGCGACGATGTTCCTCTCCGTTGTGGGGCTCAGGATTCCGAGTTCCTTGTAAACAGGGAGCATGAGGGCGTTTGTCACGAGACCTCCCTTTTCGTCCTTGGGAGTCGTCATGAAGTAGTCCTCACGCTCCCTGCTCTCCAGCAGCTTGAGCGACCTCTCCTTTCCGTCGAAGTTAACCCCCCTCAGGGGTTCGAGGGTGTAGGCGGTGTACAGGGTGAAGTCGTTGGGAGGGATGCCCCAGGGGAACGCCCCGTTGTCCATCTGCTTGTACGAAAGCCAGCGGAGGAGCCAGTCTGTGCGGGCGCTGAAGGCCTCATCTCTTGTCTTCTGGTAGAGGCGTGAGTACAGGTCAACCATCCAGGCATTGAGGTTGAAGTAAGCCTTGTACCTTGTGTCGAAATCGGCGTAGTTGTATCCTGTCCAGAACTTCTCCAGGAAATTGACGAGGGGTGAGTAGTTTCCGGTGTAGTTAAGGGGGAAGGGCTGTTCCATCTTCAGAGTCGGCTCGGGGATGAAGCGGTATATGACCGAACCGCCGTTGCAGAACTCAATCTTGAAATGGGTGTCGTAGGGGGCGTACTCCATAAGGCCATAGCGGATGAAGCCGTAGGAATACCTCTTTCTGTCCACGAAGATGTAGCTTACATTGTATTTCCTCATAAGATAATACGCCCACTCTCTCTGGTTTGAGCTGAACATGATGACGTGGTCCGTGTACGCCTGTCCCGCCTCCCTTACCGTTGGGGCCTCTCCAAAGAAGCCCTGGTACACTTTTTTCCATATGACGACGTCCTTTCTGTGGGTGTTTCCTATGAGGAGATACCCCATATCCCACCACACGAGTATAGTGGCGTTCTCAGGCGTGTTCTGGACTATCCACTCGTAGGCCTCCTTGTCGCTGACAGTTGGTGCCTCAACGTACTTGTAAGCCCCGTAGGCACCCTGGACGAGGGGGGTAACCAGGAGCAGCAGGATTACCAGTGAGGTTACCCAGCGCTTCCGTGAAATGCCCTTTATCCACTCGGCGCCCACACCTTTCACTCCTTCGAAGGCACTCCTGATGAAAGGGCCCACCGCCGGGAAGACAACGTCAATGAGGTACTCCGCGGCCATAACGGAGAGGGGTATTGTTGCGTAGGGGTCGCGGAAGCGGAAGGAGATTCCTCCAGCCAACATAAACGCCCAGGCCCAGAGGACGAAGCCACGTCGTATGCTGTCCTTTTTGAAATAGTACGGGCTTGCTATCGCCCCAAAGACGAGCTGGATAATGCCTATCCACTTGAAGTATCCCAGGAAGCTCACTTCGCTCCGCTGGAGTCTGAGGAAAAGCTCTCCAACGGTCGACTGGATGAAGGACACCTGCGTGTAGGCTATGAGAGCCAGAACGGCCAGGGCGACAAAATAGTGGAGGTTCTTCCTTATGAACGGCCACAGGTAAGAGGCAAACAGCAGAACCGCGGCCATGGCAAAGAATATCCATCCCCTGTGGGTCAGCATGTAGACCATCATCACCGCGGTCAAGACGAGCAGGCTGGAGAGCTTTCTCGATTTCATAAATCGTATCAGGAACAGCAGACTTATCGAGAACAGGAACAGGCCAAGATTTTCCGGGATGTAGAGGCTCGTTCTGTATATGAAGTTGGGGGCAAAGGCTAGGAGTGTCACGGCGAGAAGGGCACGGTTTTTGTCCTCCGTGAGCTCTTTAAACGCCAGGTAAAAGCCGAACACTGCTAAGGTGCCGTAGACTGCCGGGAGGACGAAGAACAGGTAATTTGAGGGGAATACCTTGTAAAAGGCCGCGCCGATTATGTGGAACAGCGGAGGATAGCTGTAAGCCCTCAGTCCGATCAGGGAGGGTATGTCCTTGGGGATTGAGCCTATGCCCTGGGTGACTATCCGCAGGGTTATATCCCTGTGAAGGTACTCGTCGTATGTCGCCAAAAGAAGCGTTCTGTGGGGAATGAGTCTGATGATGAAAGCAGAGATGAGAAGCAGGGGAAGGTAGAGGCTCTCTTTCTTCATTCCACGACACCCCTCAAATTTTTAAGCTCCTTTTTTAACATTAATTGGTGGTAAAGTGAGGGGGTTAAAAATCTTTAGCCTCGGCTTCTTTTCTTACCTGGCCCTTTCACTGTACGCCAACTACTTTAGCGAAAATCTGCGTAGCACGATATATTCGCGCGGATTGGAGCCCTCAATGCTCCTTCTGGGGACGGTTTACGCCCTCGCATTCTTTGCCGTCTTCGCTTTGGGCTACGCCTCCAACCTGAAACTCCCTTCATCACTGCTGGCTGCCTTCTTTCTGGTGCTCTCTCTCCATGATTTCCCAGTCTTTTCCATTTTGGCAGTTTTGGTTCTTATAGTGTATTGGCTGAAAGTCAACCCCTTCCGGCTCTTTCCCCAGAGCGCCCTGCTGGTTGCACTCTTGATACCTTTGGCTCTATACATCGCCTTGGGTGTCCCACTTTTTGAAAACTCCCTCAGGTATGAACTTGTCGGCCCTCTGGTTCTGGCGGCGGTCCTGGCTGTTATTGGAATGGCCTACTCCACGATCTCCCTCCGCTGGAAAACATTCCTGATGGCCATCTACGCCGTGCTTTTCTTCCTCGGCACGTTTCGTTCCCTGGTTCTCCTTGTGTATCTGGCTTATTTTTTGAGTGCCTACTTCGACTATCCCCGGCTCCGAAAATGGCTCGTTGGTCTCAGTGCAGCCCCAGTGCTTGTCATAGTATGGATGAGCGGAGGAATGGAGGGTGTTCTCGTCAGAATAGGCTTTACCTTCCTTGTTTTCCACAACCTCGTTCGCCTCTCCCTCCCCTGGGGCTTCTTCCATGGGGCGCTCCTCTTTAGTGACAACCCCCGACACATGGTCGCTTCACTTTTCGGTGCATCCACGAACTACACCTATTTCTTTTTTGGCCAACCGGTGGCTGATTTCGGGATTCTGGGGCTGATTGAGGCTTTTCTGCTTGGGATATCCCTTAGGACTAGTGAGGGACGCAGGGGAAGCTTTGTGGTGGTTTTGTCTTTGATGATGTACTCGATCGACCCGGGAGTGGACGCGTTCATAATGTTATTCATTGTGGCCACTTTGCTCTTCTCGGTTTCTGGGGAGGACATAACATAAAGCGCGGTCATCAATGCCCCGGAATAATCATTCAAGTTGTAACATGGCTGTTAGGGTGAGTTATACAACCCTGTGGTGCGAAACGTTTATATCGGTGCTCTATCCACAGTATAGGTGAGCATTACGACCTGGAGGTGTCAGGATGAATAGGAAGGCCTTGAGTCTTTTGATTGTGGCGGTACTTGTACTATCAGCGGCCTCAGTGGCGTTTTCAGCCACACCAGTCTTCGCCGCCCCGTCTAATCCCGTCAAGGTAGAAACCACAAACAATGCTCATTCCGGAGAGTTCATCAGCAGTGAGGTCCTCCAAAAGGAGATACAGAACATCCTCAAGACCAGCGACAAGACCGTACGTCTGATAGTCGCGCCGGATAGGGATCACGCGATGGAGGTCTATAATGCCCTCAAAAAGCTTGGAACAATCGATCCAATAAGCAAACCCGAGTACCAGTTCATAGTCGTCGAGATGCCCGTTTCTAAGGTGGAAGAGCTCCAGAACATTCCGGGCATCCTTCATGTGTGGAAGGACAGGACCGTCAAACTCCAGGAACCGGTGGCTCCCGAGGATGGAACTGCTCCCAGTGCCCCTGCGAAGGATTCCCTCTCCCTCCCGGACATGTTCATGAGCGTTTTCACGATAGATGCATACAACGTCTGGACTGACTACGGTGTCTACGGAGACAACGTTACCGTTGCCGTTCTGGACACCGGTGTGGATGTTGGACACCCGTTCCTCCAGACAACCCTCGATGGAAGGAAGAAGATCATTGACATCTATGACGAGAGCGACGAGGGCATGGCTCAGATTTACTACAACACCACCACTCCAGTGGGGGGAACGATTGCCGTTAACAAGAACGTCACGGTCTTCTGGGGAGTCTATGCTCCCTATTATGGTCACTCCACATACACCAACTACACGATGGGCACCTATTACGTCGGGAACATAACCGGCGACACCTACTACATTGGCCTCCTTCCCGAGAGGTACTTTGACCTCAACAACTTCAGCGCAACTCCCTATGACCCCTACGGCCTCGGTCTCTTCGGAGACCTCAGCGATGTCTATCCGGTTCTCATAGTTAACCAGAGCGGCAACTTCATAGCCTACATAGACTTCAACCTCGACAACAACTTCACCAACGACCAGCCTATGAGGATTTATGACATCAGCGGAGACTACGTCACCGTTAACACAACCAAGGTCAATGTCGCCTTCATAGAGTTCGAACCCAATGAGGGCTACGCCTACTTCATGTGGGACGCCCACGGACACGGCACCCACGTCAGCGGTACCGTCGCGGGTGTTGGTCTGCCCACCGACCCCGTGTTCTACGGTGTCTACGGCGTTGCCCCCAACGCCCAGCTCATCGAGGTCAAGGTTCTTCCGGGCGAGCTCGGCTTTGGAAGAACCAGCTGGATAATCAGCGGAATGATATACGCGACCTTTATGGGAGCCGACGTTATCAGCATGTCGCTCGGTGGCGGTGGCGAGATAAACGATGGACTTGAGACCCCGGAGATATTCTACGTCAATCTGCTCACTGACATTTACGGGGTTACGTTTGCCATTGCCGCCGGCAACGAGGGGCCGACGACCAACAGCGTCCATGCCCCCGGTGACAGCGACCTGGCCATAACGGTCGGCAACTACTGGGAGAGCGAGAGGTGGGAGCTCCTCTACGGTCTTCCTGGAGTCATGAACGGTCCGGCCATGAGCTCCAGCAGGGGGCCGAGGATGGATGGTCTCCTTGACCCGGACGTGATGGCTCCGGGAACCGCCATATTCTCAAGCCTCCCGATGTGGTACACCGTCCTCTACGGCAACCCCTACAGGTACTACGGGTTCTGGAGCGGTACCTCAATGGCCACCCCGCACGTCAGCGGTGCCGTCGCCCTCATGATAAGCTACGCCAAGCAGCACAACATCACCTACAACCCGATAATGATCAAGCGTGCCCTTGAACTCAGCGCCAAGCCCACGAACCAGACCCTTATAGACCAGGGATTCGGTCTCATACAGGTTGACAAGGCCATAGCCAAGCTTGAAGAGCTCAGCCAGGAGCCAACCACGTACATCTTCGCGGGCACCACCTTTACCAGCTTCAAGAACCCGATTGAGCAGCCCATCATCCCGATCTCACAGGCATACGTTGACTTCAACGGCTACTTCCAGTACATGTTCGGCTACCCCTACCTCTACAGGGGGGTATACATAAGGGACGAGTATCCGGGAAGTGTCCCGATATACTTCTCACCCATGACCTACGAGCCAGGATGGGGTCTCTGGTACGTCTTCGAGAACAAGACCTACAAGATAAGCACAAACGTTGATTGGATTATACCGAACACGACGGAGGTCACGATACACGGTGCCAATGCCATGTACATAAGTGACCTCATCGGGCAGTTCTCCATAAACATCGACTACTCCAAGCTCCAGAAGAGCGGTACATATGTGGGCCTGATTTACATCGACGACCCGGACACGAGCTACATCGATGGCTATGTTGCGGTTACCGTTGACATACCCGCAAACAAGAACGGCGAGACCAGCGCCAAGATTACCGACACCGGCAAGCCCGGTGAGGCCAAGCACTACTTCTTCGAGGTCCCGAGGGGAACCAAGGAGCTCCGTGTCACCCTCCGCGTCCCGACGGATGCCAACGGCACCCCGATGGGCAGGGTCAAGCTTGTCATCGCGAGGCCAATGGGCGGTGTTGTCTACGACGGAGTGCCCGGGTACTACTACGTCGGTCCCGGAGGGCCGCTTGAGTACACGTGGGTGGTCGACAACCCGGTTGAGGGCGTCTGGGAGATAACGGCGTATGTCAGTGTCAGTTCCTATGCCAGAACCGGTTACGAGGACGCCCACTACGAGATAGACATCAGCGCCGGCTCGGTGTCGATATCACCGGAGCTCATAAAGAAGGACGTTCCGTCCCCGGCCAACGTCAGCGTTGAGGCTAAAGTGAAGAACAACTACATGCCGTTCAATGCCAGTGTCATAGGCTACGGCCTTGGAAGGCTCGACGTAGCGTACGCCATGACCCGGAACGTTAGCCAGGACGCCTGGGATTTCATCGGCGTGTTTGGCGTCGATCCGACCACGTACTTCCTCAGGCTTGGAATCACCGAACCTGAGGACCCGACCGCTGACCTTGACCTGTACGTTATTTACTACGAGACCTACGACCAGCTCGTAAATGACCTCAGTGACGGCATCATCGACAACTACACTGAAGTGTACACCGACCAGATAGGGCCGACCAGCGATGAGGTCTTCGAGAAGTTCATGCCCGAGACAGGATACTACCTGGTACTGGTCTACGGATATGACACCGTCGGATACAACCCAATCCAATACACCTTCTACTACCAGATACTCGGCGACAACGGCGATGTGATGGTGGACAGCACTCCCTTCAGCTTCGATGTCGGTACCACCAGAACCATCCACGCCACGGCAGACGTCTCGACCACCGGAACCTACCTCGGCATACTCGGTCTCGTGAACGCCGATACAGGGGAGACGATGACCTACGCGCCGATGCTGTTCCAGGTGGGTCAGCCGGAGATGTACATAGCGGTCTACGCAGACACAACCCTTGGAAAGCAGTCGGTGCTCAAGATAAGGCTCCTCGACCTCGCGACGATGGAGAGGATAGATGCCCCGGCAAAGGTCGTCGTGAACGGCAGGGCGTACTACACGGACAACGGTGAAGTCGAGGTGTACTTCACCCCGCTCAACCTTGAGCAGACGTTCAACATAGAGGTCTTCAGCGACTACTACCAGGACGCCTCCAAGGAGGTGACGGTTAAGGTCAAGGAGCTTGCGGAGGACAAGGTGTACTCCGCCACCCAGGTGACGCCCTACGTCGCAGTTGGACTCGGTGCGGTCACGAACTACCACGATACGGGCACGAGCATAGACCTGACGGTCGAGGGTCCGACCGGAACTACTGGCTACGTCCTTGTGACACTGCCGCTCGATACCCAGTACGTCGACGTGAATGGCGACCACGTGGTCAGCTACTACGTCATCGACGGCAAGAACGCAAAGTACGTCGTGCTGAAGGTCAGGTACGCCTCACCGGTGACGCTGACGATTGAGTATAAGACATCCCGCTGGATCGTCAGCACCTGGAACTACGTCTGGTTCATGCTCTACTGGAGGTACGACCAGAAGTTCGACCCGCTCTACCAGAAGGCTGTCGATCTCGGTGTCGACAACGAGACCCTCCAGGAGGCCATGCAGTACAAGCAGCTCGCCGACCAGTACTACGCTGAGGCCGAGAAGTACCTGACTCCGGGCAGGGACAACCTCGCAATAGCGGCACTGCCGAACATCCGCAAGGCTTACCTAAACATCCTCAAGGCGTACACCATCCTTGAGGAGGCCGTCAATGAGATTGAGGCCCAGGGCTGATTCCCCTCTCTTTTCTTCTCCATTTACCCAACCCTTTTAAACCCCCAAGCGTTTCTCCCTCCGGTGTCGCTCCATGATATACGTCAAAGTGTACAGGGTTCAGGGGGAAGTTCTCCTCGCGGCCTGCGATGAGGAGCTCCTTGGGAAAACCTTCAGGGAAGGTGAACTGAAGCTTGAGGTCAAGGAGCGCTTTTACAAGGGCGAGCTGGTCGACGAGGAGGCCCTTGAGACCATGCTGGGTGAGGCTACCATCGCCAACCTTACTGGCGAGCGCTGCGTGGGAAAAGCGATAGAACTGGGCTACATTGATGAGACGAGGGTGCTCAGGATTCAGGGAGTTCCCCACGCCCAGATGGCAAAGCTCTTCCTCTGAGATTAGGTTTTTAAACCCCCTCCCTCACTCCCCTTCGGTGAGAGGGATGAGTGAGAGGTTCTGTTACAGATGTGGGATAAGCGAGAGTGAGGGGGGTCCTCTCATAGCGGGTCTCTGCCAGGTCTGCTTCAGAAAGGAAAATCCCGTTCTGCTGATTGAGGGGGAGGTAAACACGGAGCTGTGTCAGAACTGTGGCAGCTATAAGAAAAGGGGCGTCTGGGTCGATCCCCAGACCTATGAGCTTGAGGAGCTGATATTCGAAGTCGCTGAAAACGCGCTCCTTGAAGTGATAGGGGATTCCCTGGATGAAAGGGTGAGGGAATTTGAGATAGTCTCCCCGGAAGAGCTTGACGAGGTCGAGGAACTTCCCGTTGGAAAGGCTTTGATAGCCTTCCAGCCCGTTGACTGGCACATTGAATACTTCCCGGCGATAATAACGTATGAGATACGTGTTAAGGCAAGGATACACGAGCTCCAGCACGAGCTTCATGACGAGGTTAAACACACCACCGTTTACGTCCGCCAGACAGTCTGTCCGCGCTGTTCCAGGTTCCTTGGAGGTTATTTTGAGGCAATACTCCAGGTTCGCGCCGAAGGCAGGCCGCTGACAGAAGAGGAAAGGAAGGTTATAGGAAAGCTCGTCGAGGAGAAAGTGGACGAAATAATGCGCAAGGACAGAATGGGGTTCATCCAGGATACCATAGAAAAGGAGGAGGGACTTGATTTCTATATGGGCTCGACATCCAGCGCCAGGAAGCTTGCCCAGGCGATAAAGGAGCGTTTTGGGGGAACGATAAGTGAGGCCTACGAGCTCGTCGGCCTCGACAGGCAGACCAGTAGGGAGGTCTACCGCACCAGCGTGAGCATCAGGATTCCAAAGTTTCAGAAGGGGGACATAGTGGCGGATAGGCGCGGTAACGTCTATGAAGTCGAACGCGTGGATGGAAAGGGCCTCTCCCTGAAGAACCTCTCCACCCGGGAAAGCGAGCACCGAGACTGGAAGACCGTGAAGCGGGAGGGCATAGATACTGTGGAGACCGAGAGGAGTGAGGCAATGGTCACTAGCATAACCCCGGCGGAGGTCCAGCTCATGGATATGAAAACTTACGAGACGTACGAGCTTGAGAGGCCTAATATGGAGCTCAGGGAGGGTGAGGTATACCGCATGGTGGAGGTTAGGGGCAGAAAGTACTTCCTGGACAGAAAGGAATGACCCGTTTCTGTCCCGCCAAGGTTTTTAACCCAAAGTTTTGAACCTTTTTTGGTGATGATCATGAAGAAGACGGTTGTTGTCATAGGCGGTGGAGCGGCCGGAATGAGTGCTGCATCTCGAATCAAGCGCCTGAGGCCTGAATGGGACGTAAAGGTCTTCGAGGCAACAGAATGGGTCAGCCATGCTCCCTGCGGCGTGCCCTATGTGGTTGAGGGAGTTTCACCAAAGGAGAAGCTCATGCACTATCCTCCTGAGGTCTTCATCAAGAAGCGCGGCATAGACCTCCACATGAAGGCGGAGGTCATAGAGGTCGAACAGGGAAGCGTCAGAGTCCGTGAGGGGGAGGAAGAGCGGACCTACGGGTGGGACTACCTCGTCTTCGCCAACGGTGCTTCGCCGCAGGTTCCAGCGCTTGAGGGCTGCGAGCTTGAGGGCGTCTTTACTGCAGACCTTCCCCCAGATGCCGTTGCCATAACGGAGTACATGGAGAAGCACGATGTTAAGAACGTCGTTGTCATAGGCACCGGCTACATCGCCCTTGAAATGGCAGAGGCCTTCGTCGCTAGGGGCAAGAACGTTACACTCATCGGGAGGAGCGAGAGGGTTCTGAGGAAGACCTTCGACAGGGAGATTACCGATATCGTCGAGGCAAAGCTGAGGGAAAACCTCAACCTCCGCCTCCAGGAGCTTACACTGCGCTTTGAGGGCGACGGGCGGGTCGAGAAGGTCATCACCGATGCCGGCGAGTACAGCGCCGACATGGTTATCGTGGCGACGGGCATAAAGCCGAACACAGAACTCGCCAGGGAACTGGGCGTGAGGATAGGTGAGACCGGCGCGATATGGACGAACGAGAGGATGGAGACGAGCGTTGAAAACGTCTATGCCGCCGGAGACGTCGCTGAGACGAGGCACCTCATCACCGGCAGGCGTGTCTGGATTCCCCTTGCACCAGCCGGCAACAAGATGGGCTACGTCGCCGGAAGCAACATAGCCGGGAGGGAGATTCACTTCCCGGGAGTGCTCGGAACGAGCATAACCAAGTTCCTTGACCTGGAGATTGGAAAGACTGGTCTGACTGAGGCCGAGGCTGTTAAGGAAGGCTACGACGTCAGAACAGCGTTCATAAAGGCAAGGACAAAGCCCCACTACTACCCCGGCGGGAGGGAGATATGGCTGAAGGGCGTCGTCGACAACGAGACGAACAGGCTCCTCGGTGTTCAGGCGGTTGGAGCCGAGATCCTGCCCAGAATAGACAGCGCCGCCGCCATGTTGACGGCAGGCTTCACGACGAGAGACGTTTTCTTCACTGACCTTGCCTATGCACCGCCTTTCGCTCCGGTCTGGGATCCGCTCATAGTTCTTGCCAGGGTTCTGAAGTTCTGACCTCTTTTTATTTTCTCAGCAGGACTATGCTTCCACCGAGCAGGGCAAGTCCAAGTCCAAGCGTCGCCCCAAATCCGGCCGATGATATGAGCGCACCGCTTATGGCGCTCCCGGTTATGTAGCCTGCGGAACTGACAACGTTGTACGTCCCCATGGCGCTTCCCTTCTCCTTTTCTCCTGCCCTTTCGCCCACTATGGCCGTTGATGAGACGCTGATGAACGTCCAGGAATAGCCCGCGAGGGCGTATGAAGCGAAGGCCAGGGGCAGCAGCGCCGGTGAAATGAAAATGCCGCCCATTATAGCAATAAACGCCCCCGTACGGAGGATGAGGCCCCTCCTCAGGGTGTCCTCCTTGTTTCTCCCCATGCCCGCGCCCACACGGGTGTAGTTGAGGGCCGCTATTGCAGAGTTGGCGATCAGGGCAAGGTAAATTATCTCACGGGGATAGCCCCTGTCCGAGAGGAGCACCGGCATCTGGGGGAAATAGAGACCCGCCGCTATCCAGAACAGCAGGAATGCCAGATAGAACTTTCTCAGACCCTCTGGGAGGCTGAAGTTCGTGTGGAGTATAAAGGACGGCATGTACCTGGCTTTTTCGACGACGTAGTTTCCAAACGCCCTGATGGATTTTCTGTTGATGTAGATGGGTACCTCCCTTATCATGCGCTCTCCCATGACGATGGATGGGAGTCCCACCAGTGCGAAGGTCAGGAACAGCTGGGGTATCGTGAGGAACCTTGACAGGCCGAAACCGAGAACCAGGCCGAGCACCCAGCCCCACCCGCTTATCTCGTTGAACTTCCCTATGCCGTAGTCCCAGCTGTGCTTTCTGACGCTCCTTAAAACCAGGGCTATCGGCACGGAAAGCGTCGATGCAAGGAAGAACGCGTAGGCGGTGTTTATGGCGATTAGCTGGGCGGGTGTTTTGACGAATGCCATGAGCGTCAGGAAAACCGGCACGCTCGCGAAGCCGAGCAGTATGAAGGGCTTTCTCCTGAGGGTTCTGTCACTCAACCTGCCCCAGAATAGGGCACCGAGCATTGAGGCCAAGCTCGCAAGTGCAAAGGTCAGACCTACTGTCGAGGCGCTTCCCCCGAGTTCAAGAAGGTACAGGCTGACCAGGGCGGAGCTTCCACCCGTGGCTACCTTGAATGGCACGAAGGAATAAAACCACCTTGGCATCTTCGGGATGTAGCGGTAGCGGTTGGCTATTGAGGCGTTTCTCACCGCGACGGCTACCCTCTGACTCATTTTTCTCACCTTGAGGCCTCGGGGAGGGAGGTTTGGTTTAAAAAGGTTCCCGATTCAAAAGCGGCCTTGATGTATTCATGTGTTCACCAGCCTGTTTCTCGTCGGGGGGTTGATGATAGAAAGCCTTAATTATCCAGGAGGGGAGTTTACTGGGGGGAGCCATGTGCGAGTACACCTATGAGAACGGGCAGAAATGCAGGCTGAAGCCGATCGAGGGTTCAAAGTACTGCCCGCTCCATATTCCGTACGATGAGGGGGAGAGACTCCTGGGGGAGGGAATAAAGGATGTCAAGGAGAAAGCCCTCCTCAGAAGGCTCAAGGCAGGGCAGACCTATTTTGAGGGGGTTTACCTGTACGATGTTAAAATCAGCGATTTTCACGCCGAAAAGCCAATAGTCTTTAAGAACTCCCGCGTGAAGACGATACTATTTGACTCGGTGAACGTTCCCGGGATAACCTTCTACAACTCCAGCGTGGGAAGACTCGTGGTCTTTGGGAGTGAGCTGAGAACGTTCCTCATACACGGCTCCCACGTCTTTGGCCTGAACCTGCTGAGGGTGAGGTTCTCCAACTCCATCTACGTCAGAAATTCGAGCGTCCGCTACCTCATGATAAACTCCACCGAGTACGTCGGTGGGGATGAACGGGGAGAAGAGGAATACGGTGAGAAGAGGGCCGTGGGCAGAATAGAGCTGAGCGGTCTGGAGAACGTAAGGAGGGTCGGGATTAACGTCCGCTATCCCCTCATGAGGCGCATCCTTGAGGAACACGGAATAAAGCCCTCGGCCTCCTCCGAGAGGAGCGTCAAGGCCACCTCCCTTGTTATGCGGGACCTTCAGTTTGACAGGGCGGCCAGGTTCAAGAGGCAGGTGAGGTTGAGCATAAGACGGTTCCACGGCAACATTGTTCTTGAGAACCTGGACGTCTTTGGGCACGCGGAGATACTTGCCAGCTGGCTTAAGAATCCGGAGTTCGTACACATGAGGGTCATGGGGAACATGATATTCCGCAGAGTGTCCTTCAACGGCGATTTCTCATGGAACTCAACGGTTCTGCCCAACATTCCGGTTGAACTCAACGTCGAGGGATTCGTCGAGATTGAGGACTGCAGGTTCAACAGCCACCGCGCGGCGGAGGTGCTCTACCGCCTCGCCAGAATAAGCTGGGAGAGGAACGGGGACTTTGAGAGGGCTGACAGGTACTACTACCTGGAGATGGTGGAGAAAAGACAGTCCCGTCTGGCCGGAAGGAGAAGGGGCATTAAAAAGCTCTTCCTCAAGATGGAGGCGCTCTTTGAGTGGCTTTTCGCGGACCTGACCTGCAAGTACGGCACCGACTGGAAGAGGCCCATACTGATATGGCTCGCCGCCGTCAACGTCTTCTTTCCCCTGCTCTTCTTCCTGACCAAAAGTGTTGAGGGGCTGTCTGGAAGCATGAGTTTCCTCGACTACGAGTACTTCAGCGTCGTCACCGCGACCACCCTCGGCTACGGCGACTACCACCCGATAGGTGTGGGCAGGGTAATAGCGTCTATCGAGGCCCTCTTTGGAATGTTCATGTGGGCGGTGTTCCTGACGGTGTTCGCGAGGAGATACATGAGGTGAGATAATGATAGGCCTTATAATCAACCCCATAGCCGGAATGGGCGGCAAGGTTGCACTCAAAGGCACGGATGGAGTCGTCGAGGAGGCCGTGAGGAGGGGAGCCAAGCCCATCGCCCAGGATCTTGTGAGACTATTTCTCTCGGAGCTTTCCCACTACGGTGAGGCCAGTGGAATAAGGTTCATCACAGGTCCGGGCCCGCTGGGAGAGGATGTCCTGGGAGAGTTTGACTTTGAGTTCGAAGTGATGCGACACAGGGAAATCGGCTACCGGGAAGTGGAGGGAGTGATGATTCCAGACACGAGTTCCGAGGACACCAAGGAGCTCGCGGGGAGAATGGCCGGAAGGGTAAAGCTCCTCCTCTTCGCCGGTGGCGATGGGACTGCAAGGGATGTAATCGAGGCTGTCGATGAGCGGGTTCCAATTCTAGGCATCCCAACGGGCGTTAAGATGTACTCGGGGGTTTTTGCGTATTCTCCGGAGGACGCGGCCAGGGTTCTTGTGGACTTCCTTCAGGGGCGCGCCAGGCTGGAGGAGCGGGAGGTGAGGGACATAGATGAAGATGCATACAGGCACGACGAGGTCAGGGCAAAAACCTACGGAAAGGCCATAGTTCCGGTCGTTGAGACCCTGGTCCAGGGAAGCAAGGAGAGGGTTCCCCTCAGCGAGGAAGACGAGCTTGAGGCCATTGCAGAGGCTCTGGCTGAGGAAATCCTTGAAAACGACGGCGTTTACTTCCTCGGCTCCGGCTCGACGGTTAAGAGGATAAAGGAGAAGCTGGGCATAGAGGGAACCCTCCTCGGGGTTGACGTTGTTGAGGTAAAGGATGGTGAGGCCAGACTCGTTGTCAAAGATGCCACCGAGAAAGACCTGCTACGTTTTGCCGATAGGAATCCCCGGGTAATCGTCACGGTTATAGGCGGCCTTGGGTTCCTTTTTGGGAGGGGCAACCAGCAGTTCTCGGCGGAGGTGCTGAGGAGGATTCCCAGGGAGAACATAACGGTCGTCGCCACTCCTTCCAAGCTTGAAAACGGCCCGCTCAGGGTTTACACGGGGGACAGGGAGGTCGATGAAAAGCTCAGGGGGTACATACGGGTTCGCGTTAGCCCTTGGATGGAGAGGCTCGTTAGGGTCGTTTAGCCATTTAAACCAGAAGCCGTTTATATGAGCGCTCCCTATTCTCTACCGGTGAATCCCATGAAGTACAGCCGTATAGCGGTTAGACTCTTTGAGAGGGAGGGGGAGGATACGTTCTACGACCCTGTCTACCACGGAAGGACCCTCAAGATATTCGGCATGGACGAGTGGCCGGGAAAGGCGCTGAAGTACCTCGCGGACAGGTACCGGGAGATCGATTACGGGGTCGTCATCTTTGACACCGAGGGCGGCTTTCCAGAGGAGGGGTTCGACACCCTCATCCGGGTGAGGGACGGTCAGGGGACGGGTCTCGACCCCTTGGTGCTGGCGAGAGAAGGTCTTCTCGACGGCTACACGGCCGCGACGATAGTCCAGACGGTTTACGGACTCGACAGAACCCTGACCGAGAGGCTCTATGCGGATTTCCTCGCCGGGAAGGTGAAGAGCGTTCTGGAGGCGGTGAAGTCGGACGGAAAATACGCGGAGGTCATTCAGGAAAGCTACACGCCCCTGGACGAGGCGTTCTATTCCGGGAAACCCCCCGAGTTCGGAAGGAACATCCTGGTGGAGCTGGGGGAGACGTACAGCATAACCCTGGCGGGCATAGCTTTTCTCGTAGTGAGTGCGGTGGTCAGGCACAGGAGAAACACGATGGTAGGCGTCAACGATGCGGCCGTTTTGGCGTACACCACAGCCGGCGGTGCGGCAATCCCCCTCATAACGAGACCCCTTAGGGCTAGAGTGACCGTTCTCGCGACGCAGTATGCGGTGGAGTCAATAATGAACCTTGCCGGTCCTAGTTTGCTCCTCTACCACGACCCGGACACTCAGAGCGTGATCTATGAGACGAACGGTGTCCCGCCGGGCCCCATGAGGAAGCACGTCCACAAGGGACAGGCGGCCTTCATCTACCGCACCCCGGAGACGATAAACGTTGAATGGGGTTCGCTGCCCCTCTGATTACCTTTTCTGGAACGGCAGTCGTTCAAAAGAAAAGAAGTAAATCACCTCAGGCTCTTCACGAGCTCCTCCATGACGCCGAGGAAGGTCTCGACCTCTTCAAGGCTGTTGTAGACGTGGAACGACGCTCTAACCGTGCCGTTTATTCCAAGCCTCTTCATGACGGGTAAAGCACAGTGGTGGCCGGAGCGGACCATGATGTTGTGGTTGTCGAGTACGGCAGCGACGTCGTGCGGGTGAAGGCCGGGGACGTTGAAGCTCACTACACCGGCGTGCTTCTTCAGGTTCCTCGGGCCGTACCACGGCACTTCAAGCTCGTCGAGCCCCTCCGTTATCCTCTTTACAAGCTTGTGCTCCTGCCTCTCGATTTTGTCTATCCCTATTTTCTGGATGTACCTTATTCCAGCGGCGAGGCCTATCGCACCGCCTATGTTGGGCGTCCCCGCCTCGAACCTTTCCGGCGGCTCGGTCAGCTTGTAACCCTCCAGCCCAACGTCCTCTATCGTCCCCCCTCCTATCAGGGGAGGCTCGAAGGTCTCGAAGAACTCCTCGTTGATGTAGAGAACGCCTATCCCCGTCGGTCCCATCGGTCCCTTGTGACCGGAAAGTCCGAGGAAGTCGGCGTGCATCTTCCTTACATCGACCTCCATGTGGCCGGCGCTCTGGGCGGCGTCAACGACAAATATAGCCCCCTCCTCCTTCGCGAGCTTTCCTAGTTCTTCGACCTCGTGAATAACTCCAAGGGCGTTGGACACGTGCTGAACGGCTACCAGCTTCGCGCCTTTAATCTTTTTCTCGGCGTCGCTTAAATCCAGGTTGCCCTCGTCGTCACCGTTTATGTACTCAAGCTTGAGACCGAGCTTTTTAGCTAGTCTCTGCCAGGGGAGCAGGTCGGAGTGGTGCTCGTAGGGGGTGGTTACTATCCTGTCGCCGGGCTTGAATATGTGCTCAAGTCCAAGGGCGACAAGGTTGAGGCTCTCGCTCGTGTTCTTGGTGAAGACTATCTCCTCGAACTTGGCATTGAGGAACTCCGCCACGACCTTCCTGCTCTCCTCGTACTTGTGGGTCGCCATCTGAGAAAGGCGGTGTATTCCGCGGTGGACGTTGGCGCGGTACTTCAGGTAGTACTCGTCCATGGCCTCTATAACCGGCTTCGGCGTGAGCGAAGTGGCCGTGTTGTCGAAGTATATTACCTCCTCGGTCAGCGGAATGTCCTTCCTAACATCCTCCGGAATCCTCATGAAACCACCTCCAGAACTCCAGCACAGTCGTATATCACACGGGCGATTGATTCGCCCGTCTTTGAGTCCTCCAGCAGCTTGATTATTATCTTGCCGCTCGGATAGACGCTGACTTCGTAGCCCTCCATCTCAAGGATCAGCATCATCCCCGGGAGGAGCTTCTTTACAGTGTATCCCCTATCCCTGAGACACTGGGCGGTTCTGGTCAGATCGACCTTCACCTGGCGCTCCCATGAATAGCCGCTTATGACGATGCCCTTCATCGTTACGCAGGGTTTTGCGATTATCATACTCTCACCGGGTAAAAACTCGGGAGAAGACGATTTATAGATTTCCCCAACCCAAGGTTAAGGACAAAATTGGGAAAATCAGCAGACCCTTGGAACAGGGTCTCCCGCGGGGGGTTCAAGGAAGCGCTTTCCGCCTATGCCCGTCTCTACCAGGACTTTGCCCCGGTAGCGGTCTATGACCTCCCCAATGATGGCCGCATTCTTGCCCTTTTCAGTGCCCCTCATAGCCTCCAGTGCATCCTCTGCATGCTCCCTTGGGACGACCATAACGACCTTGCCCTCGTTGGCGACGTCGAAGGGGTTTATGCCCAGCATGTCGCTGGCGGCTCTGACCTCCGGTCTAACCGGCACGTCGGTTTCCCGTATGAGTATTCCCACGCTGGCCTTCTTCGCCATCTCGTTGAGGGCGTTGCTCAGCCCGCCCCTCGTCGGATCCTTCATGGCGTGTATGTTCTCCCAGCCTATCGCTTTAGCCACAGCCTCGACGACCTCCCATATCGGGGCAACGTCACTCTTAAGCTCGGTCTCAAAGGCTATGCCCTCGCGGTGGCTCATCAGCGCTATCCCGTGGTCTCCGACCGTTCCGCTGACGAGGACGACGTCGCCCACCTTTGCCCCGGCGTCGCTTATCGGCCTCTCTGCGATTCCGATTCCCGCCGTTATGACGAAGATTCCTATCTCGTCCTCGACGACCTTGGTGTCGCCGGTGACTATGGGAACCGGCACCTCTTTGGCGGTCTCGTCCATCGAGTTCAGGATTCTCTTCAGGTCTTCACCGTCAAAGCCTTCCCCGATTATCATGGAGTTCGCCAGGGCCAGTGGCCTTGCCCCCATAACCGCCAGGTCGTTCACCGTGCCGCTAACTGAAAGACGTCCAATGTCGCCGCCCGGGAAGAAGAGCGGCTTGACCGTGTGGCCGTCTATTGTGAAGACGAGGTGTCTGTCTCCCAGGGGTATCGTCGCACCGTCATCGAGCTGGTCGAGCCCTATTCCCCCAGCGGATTTCAGGCTCAGGCTCTTCAGTATGACGTCCCTGAGGAGTTCCTCCATTATTTCTCCACCGGCTCCGTGTTCGAGCTTTATCTTCATCTTTCTCCCTCCGGTTATCGTGTGAACAAATTGAATTTAACCTTTCCTCACAGCATCAGATCCTCCTTCGTGAGGTATCCCTCAAGGTACAGGCCGCCGAGGAAGGCCTGACCGACGTTTATCCCGTTGTCGCCGCGCGGAACCTCGTAAGTCGTGTGGAAGTTCAGTCCCGCCGCCTCGACTATCTTTCTGACGGTCTTGACTATCAGCTCGTTGAAGGCAACGCCGCCGCTTATTCCAACGTTCTTCACACCGAACTCCCGCGCCCTTTCAAGGGCCGTTTCGGCGAATGCCCTTCCAAGGGCCAGGTGAACCGAGTACGCTATGTCCGCGGGGTTTGCGGTCTCAATGACGTCAAGCGCCTGGGCAAAGAGCTCCTCTACCTTTATCAGTTCGCCCTCGACCGGTACGTCGAACTTGAGGTCGTTCTTCCCGCGCATCGCGAAGCTCTCCAGCTTCATGGCCGGCTCGCCCTCGTAGTGCCTTCTGTAGGCCACGTTGAGGAGAACCGAGAAGGCGTCGAGTACCCTGCCCGTCGAGGATGCGTAGCTGGTGTTGACCTCCTTTGCCAGCTGGGTCAGGACTACGTTGAACTCCACCTTTCCGTAGCGGAGGCTCTCTATGGCCTTCGGACAGCACCTCTCTATTATCCCCTCAAGCTCCTCTATGCTGTAGACCTTGCTCAGTATTCCCATCAGCGCCCTCAGCGGGTAGTAGCTGGCCAGATCGCCGCCTGGCAGGGGGTAGTAGTCTATGTGCGCCAATCTCTCGACGTCCTCGTAGCTCAGGTATATCACCTCGCCTCCCCAGGTGTGGCCGTCCGCACCGTATCCGACACCGTCAACGGCTATGCCTATTATCTCGTCGAGGTTGTTCTCGGCCATAACGCTCGCTATGTGGGCGTAGTGGTGCTGCACCTGGAGGAACTCTATGTTGAGCTGGTTGGCCATCTCCATGGCCAGCTTTGTCGTGTTGTAGCTCGGGTGAAGGTCGGCTATTATGAGGTCGAGTTCGTCCACGCGGAGGAGCCTCTTAAAGTGCTCTATGGCGTTTTCCATGAACTCAAGGACTTCAACCTTTGAGGTGTTTCCGATGTACTGGCTGGGGTAAACGCGCCCGTTCTTTGCTATACAGAATGCGTTGAGGAGCTCGGCTCCGACGGCCAGGCCGCGGTATTCAAAGGGTATCTCTATCGGCAGAGGTACGAAGCCCCTGCTCCTCCTGATCACCGCCCTCTTTCCATCCACGAAGCGCACAACGCTGTCATCTGCGCGGTTGAGTATCTTCCTGTTGTGGAGGAGGAAGTAGTCCGCCACGTCCTTCAGTTCTTCGAATGCCCTATCGTTGTCCTTGACCATGGGCATTCCCGGGTAGTTCGCAGAGGTCATGACGTAAACCCTGCTCCTGCTCCAGTGGAAGAGTATGTAATGCGTTCCCGCGTAGGGCAGCATGACGCCTATTGTGTGAAGTCCCGGCGCGAGGTTCTCCGGAAGGGGGAACGGTTCCTTCTTCCGGAGGGTTATTATCGGTCTCCTGTAGGAAGTCAGCTCTTCAAGCTCCCCCGGGGAGAGGAAGGCGAACTCCTCCACCGTCTCGACGTCCTTCGCCATTATTGCGAAGGGCTTCTGCGGCCTGTGGGTTCTCCTCCTCAGCTCCGCAACGGCTTCCTCGTTGGTGGCATCACACGCGAGGTGTATTCCGCCTATCCCCTTGATGGCGACGATATATCCCTTGTCTATGAGCTCCGCCGCCCTCTTCAGCGGGTCTCCGATGATTTCCTCCCCGTCGTTCGTGTAGAGGCGGTAGCTCGGTCCGCAAACCGGACAGCAGACGGGTTCGGCATGATAGCGCCTGTTGAGGGGATCTTTGTACTCGCTCTCGCAGTAGTCGCACATCGGGAACTCTCTCATCGTGGTGTTGATTCTGTCGTAGGGGAGGCCTTCGATGATCGTGAACCTCGGCCCGCAGTTGGTGCAGACTATGAAGGGGTACATGTACCGCTTGTCTGTCGGGTCGAAAAGCTCCCTGAGACAGTCGTCACAGATGGCTATGTCCGGGGGGATTATCGAGTCCCCGCCTTCCCCGCCCTGGGAGCTCTTCTCGATGTAAAAGCGGTCAAAGCCCTGGGGCTGGACTTCCTTTTTCTTTATCCTTTCTATCCTTGCCAGGGGAGGGAGCTTCTCCCTCAGGTCTCTCAGAAATGAGTCTATGTCCTCTTCCCTGCCCTCAACGAGGATTTCAACTCCCGCGTCTCCAAGGTTCTTAACGTAGCCCCGCAGATTGTTCTCATGGGCTATCCTGTAGACGAAGGGCCTGAATCCAACCGCCTGAACGATGCCCTGAACGTGAAGCCGGTAAGCTTTCATTCCTCTCACCGGTTCTTTCTTGGTAATCTGAGCCTTTATAGGTTTCTAAAACCAAAAGTTAAAAACCGGGGAGGAGTTTTCAACCTTTGGTGTCAGAACAAAGCTCCGTATTTGTAGAAAATGCTGCAGGTTCCTTCATAGGAGACCATACACGGCCCTATTGGACTCCTCGGCGTGCACGTCTTGCCGAAGTGCGGGCACTGCGGGGGCAACGCCAGGCCGCGCAGGATCGCACCGCAGATGCATCCCTTTTCGAGGTCGGGCAGCTTTGGAACCTCTGGATTGTAGTACGTCCGTATCTCCAGCTCCTTCCATTCCTTCTTCAGCTCAAGCCCGCTCTTCGGTATGGTTCCAAGGGCGCGCCATTTGGCATCGGTGACCTCGAAAAACTTCTCTATGAACTTCTGAGCCGTTACGTTGCCCTCATATTTGACAACCCTCGTGTACTCGTTTATTATCTTAACCTCCCCGTTCTTAACCATCCTTATGAGGAGCAGAATGGCCATCAGCATGTCCACTGGTTCAAAGCCCGCTATGACCTGCGGTATGCCGTAGTCGGTCGTTATGTACTCCCAGCCCCTCACGCCGATTATCGTGGAGACGTGCCCGGGGTCGATGAGGCCGTGGAAGCGCGTTCCCTGTTTTACAAGCACCTCAACGGCCGGGGGAGTCAGGCGGTGGACGGAGTATATCTTGAAGTTTTCGAGCCCCTCCTCCACGACGGCATTGAGCATTCCGGCCGCGGGGGCGGTGGTCGTCTCAAAGCCCGGTGAGAAGTGCACGACCGTCCTGTCAGGGTTCTCCCTGGCAATCCGGTAGGTATCGAATATAGAATAGACCACCCTGACATCGTAGCCCTCGCTCTTGAGGTCCGCAAAGCTTCCGAGGGGGGTGGGGATTTTATACATGTCCCCAAAGGTGGTCAGGATTATCCTGTCCCCCTCTTCGTAGGCCTCCTTCATGATCTCGCGCATCTTGACAATGTCCTCAACGGGGGTTATGCAGACCGGACAGCCCGGACCGCTGACTATTTTGATGTTCTCGGGTAAAAGCGAGCGTATTCCAGAGCGGGTTACCGTGTCCTCGTGGGTTCCGCAGACGTGCATGAAGCGGAGCTCGTCGAGACCCTGTGCTTCCCTGTGTATCTCCCTCACGACCTTCTGGGCCAGCTCTCTGTCCTTAAAGGCGTTCAAAACGTCGGTCACCATCATCCCTCCAGGGCCTTTTCAACCTCTGCCCATGCCTCAAGTATCTCCAGGGCCCTCTTTTCGTCGAGCTTCTCTATCGCGAAGCCTGTATGGACTATAACGTAGTCGCCCACCTCGACGTTCGGGAGCAGGTCCAGGCGAACCTCCCTTCTGACCCCTCCAAAATCCACGACTGCAACTTTTCCTTTTATCTCGATGACCCTTCCGGGAACCGCCAGACACATTTCGTTTCACCCATGGATAATTCAACCGGGGCTTTTTTAGGCCTTTCCAGAACCATAGGTTTTCAACCGTCAACCCTAAAAGTCCGAAATCCAACCATGTACCATGCTAGGCATCCTTCTGGCTGGGGGCAGAAGCCGGCGTTTCGGAAACGATAAATTGCTTTTCAGGGTAGATGGGAGGCCGCTTATCCAGCATGCCCTTGAAAGGCTTGAATCCGCTTCGCTCATAGATGAGGTCATTGTGGTGGCCTCTCCAGATAACGTTGGGAGACTCAGGGGTCTCGGCTGCGAGGTGGTGGTTGACGAGCTCTCCGTGGGGCCTGCAGGGGGAGTGTACACCGCATTGGGCCTTGGAGACGCGTTCGTTGCCGCCGGTGATATGCCCCTTATAGTGCCCGAGCTCGTTGACCACATAATCCGGGAGTTCGCTCGTCAGGGAAAAACCGCCTGCGTCCCCCGCTGGAGCAACGGATATCTTGAGCCACTCCACGCGGCGTACTCAAGGGTGTTTCGCGGTATCCTTGAGGAGAGGATACACAGCGGAGACTACTCGCTGAACGGGGCAATACGTTCCGCCGACGTATGCTACCTGGAGGTGGAGGGACTGCCCTCCCACTGGAGGGGGAGTTTTTTTAACGTTAATAGCAGAAGCGACCTCAGAAAGCTCATGGCGAACTCAAAGTGACTTTGCCAGTATGCGAACCTCGTCCAAGGGTGTTATGCCGAACTCCAGCCTGCCGCTTACCAGCTTTCTGCTGAGGCTTGTTCTGAGGGTTTTGAAGCCTCTGCGTCTCGCAAGGGCCGCAAGCCTCTTTAGGCCCTCCAGACCGTTCTCCCCCCAGAAATAAGCCGTTGCAGTCCTTCTGTCAAAAAAGCTGCCCTCAAGAACGTAAAAACCGCCTTCAATGCTTCCGCTCTCGAAGTGAACTCTCCCGTCCACGTCCGCGACCCTGTCAACGAACTCCGTGAACCAGTGGTTGTAGGAACTCTGGAACTGCCCCAGGCTGAGGGGCACTCCTCTCAGGTCGTCCCAGGTGGGGATAAAACTGGCAGGAGTTGGGGCATTCTTTCCGGCGTCCGTTGATATGTCGGCAATAACCCCGTGATACACAGTCCTGTCGAATCCGAGCTTTCTGTAGAACCCAACGGCCTTCTTCTCCGGGGTGACGGTAATCAGGTCGCAGTCTTCGTCACTGGCCAGCTCTATCACGTGCTCCACTAAGGCCCTTCCTATGCCCTTCCCCTGGTACCACCTGGCGACCTCAATGACGCTGAGGTGGGCGGTCTTTACGAGCTCTCCGTCCCAGACCTCCTCGCTCATAAAAACTTCGGCCTCACCCGCCACCTTCCCGTCCAGTTCTGCAACGAGCGCTATCCCTCCAGAGAGCTTGAGGTTGTTCAGGTGGATCGCACAGGTCTCTTCCAGCCCCCAAGGGCCGACTTGGAGGTACGTCTCGTAAGGCGAGTCTTTCCATGGTGAGTTGGAGAGGTATATGCCCACTATCCTCTGGCAGTCCCAAAGGGTGGCCTCCCTAATCCTCAGCCCCATCGAGGACACCGGCTATAGCCCTTGCAAGGGTCTCTGCCCTTTCTACTATAACATCACTCGGCTCCTGGAAGAGTCCCATAACCGCCGGCTGACAGCCGATGAGGACGAACTCCGCGTTGAGGCGCGTTTTCAGGTATCCCACCAGAACCTTGAGCGGCAGGCTGTGGGTCGAGACGGCTTCCCCCAGCGTCCCCTCCGGGTCGGCGACTATAACCTCTCCGTGCTCCCCCCCGAAGTCAACGGCATCCACGAAGATCACCAGCTCGGGTTTGAACTCCACTATCTTTCCGGTGTAGCTCTCCGGAACTTCGCCGCAGTTCAGGACGAGGACGTTCGGGCTGTCCACCAGTTCCTTCAGCCTCTCGGCAACGAGGACGCCGAAGGCATCGTCTCCCCTAACGTCGTTCCCTACGCCGCAGATGACGACCCGTCTGGCCTTTCTGAGGAGTTCGGTGAGCTCCATAGTTCCACCTTTGACGAGTTAGGATGGGGAAAAGAAAAACCCTTCGCTAAATCTTCTCTGCGGCTTCCCTTATCTTCTCCGCAAAATCCGTCCTCAACAGCTCCTCCGGCTTTCCTATCTTGTCCTCCAGGTCTCTGTACAGCGGTATACCGGTTAAGTAGGGCACGTCGAACCTCTTCGCCAGCTCCTCTATGTCCCTCGCCTCGTCCAGCTTGAGGTTCTCGACGATTCCGAGGATTCTGTGCCCCCTCTCCTTGAGCAGGGTCAGAAGTTTCTCAACGACGTTCATGGAGAGCTTTGACGGCGTTACAACGACCAGAAACTCGCCCCTCTTGAGGAACCTCAGCACGTCGAGGAACTGGTCGCCGAGTCCGGGTGGCATGTCTATGATCAGGTAATCCAGCTCGTCCCACCGGGTTATGGCGAGGAGCTCTATGAGGGCGTCGCTTATCTCCATGCCCCTCATGGGCGTCGGCTTGTCCTCGGAGTAGTAGACGATGCTCATGAACTTTATCCCGTGAACTGTCGGCGGGATTACGCCGTACTCCTCCTCGGGGAACTCCTTCGGCTCAAAGCCCAGAATCACGTGGTCGCTCGCGCCGTGAAAGTCGAGGTCAAGCAGTCCAACCTTGTAACCCTTCTCCGCCAGGACGAGGGCCAGCGTGGTGGAGACAAGGGACTTTCCTACACCGCCCTTCCCGCTGACGACGGGGATTATGCGCTTCACCTTCTCAAGCCTTCCCTCGATGCCCTTGACGCGCGGGTCAACGATCATGCCTCCCCCTCCTTCTCAATCTTTATGCCGCTTATGTAAACTCCCCTGCCCTGAACGACCTCGAAGTCCCTGCTGCCGCACTTCGGGCACGCTAAAAACGCGTGAACGACCTCCGGGATAAAGTGTATGTCCTCCTTTATGCGCTCGTCAAAGTTCCCCTTGACCTCCTCCAGCTTCCACTCGTGGCCGCAGTCGCGGCACTTAAAAAGGGCTTCCTCCTCGACGAACTCTATTTCTGCCCCTTCACCTATCGTCCCCTTTAGGAGCTCCTTCATTGCGAACTCGACTATTTCGGCGTTGACGTCCTGAAGCTCTCCGAGGACGACTCTTATTGCGAGGAGCTTTGTTGCCCCTTCCTTCTCCGCGTAATCCAGGGCTGTCCTAACTATTCCATCGGCGAGTGCCCACTCGTGCATATTAATCCCCCCATCAGGTTTTAGAAGCACTCCCTTAAAAATGAACGGGTTTCAAACCTTGGGTTCACCGGCTTTCATTTTCCTCAGCTTCCATGCCAAGAGGACAAAGGTGCCAGCGCCCAGGAGGCCTTCACCCCTGATGCCGTTGAGCTCAAGGATTATGTCGTAGGGCACTAACCAGAATGCCAGAAAGCCAATGACTAGGG